>CAYZYQ010000080.1:0-14097 GCA_964482645.1 uncultured Lentisphaeraceae bacterium
GCGAGTAGAAAATTCTCCGCCGCCCGGACGCGCACGTTCCGTTGACCGCCTACTTGAGAATGACAAGCGTCCCATGCGCCGTGTCGACGACCAGCCGGCCGTCGCGGATCGACACGCGGCTCGCCGACGAGCGGACGCCGTTCGCGTAGACCTGCCACGTTTTCAGGTTGTCCGCGTCCGCAACCATTCCGAACGTCAACCCCGTGTCGACGTGCGCGCGCAGACGTCCCGCCGCGTCCACGGGCGCGTTCACGAGAAAGAGCGTCCCGCCGACGGCCGGCACGAACTTCGTGATCGTCCCCGCGCCACGTATGCAATCGACCTTGAGCGCGTTGAACGCGATGTTCTCCGTGCGCAGCTCGTCCATGTCCAGCACCGCCCCCGCGTCCACCTGGACGGCACCGTACGTGTCGAACTTCCAGTTCGCGTTCTTCGCGGAGAAGATGTAGGGGATGTGTCCGTTGTAGGTGTAGTTGAACTGCGGATTCATCCGCGGGCCTTCGCCCATCCTCGTGAACGTCTGGTTGGTGCGGACGTCCATGACTTCCCAGTCGACGCCGTTCGCGCTCGATTCCAGCGACCAGTCCGTCGCATGGGGCATTTCCCAGCCGTCGTTGTTGACGCAGCGGCGCAGCGCATAGGACGCCGGCACGTTGTTCGTCCAACTGTCCTTCACGCGCCAGGAAATCGTCTCCCACGTATCGGAGGAATCAGGCCGGATGACGGCGTTCGTGAAGAGAATGCCGCACGGCCACGAAGATATGACCGTCGTCTTGTCGCTCGTCGCGACCTTGTCGAAGCAGTTCGTCGTCCGCCAGTCAAATCCGTTGGCCGCGGCGCCCGGCACAAACAACGACACGCCGCCGATTGCCGTGCCGCCGCCGAGAATCGGATCGCGCGTCGCCGTTGGATGGTACTTCTTGTATTCGTTCAAATCCCAGCGCATGACGGGTTTCGCCGAGGCGATTTCGCCGGGGGCGAGCTGATCGGCCGCCGTGCCGTCCGGCTTTCCCGTCGTATTGTCCATGCACTGCAGACCGGCGGGCGAGAACAGACCGATCGACCCCAGCATCAGCGTGACGTCCCGCGAAAACTCCGGCACGGAACTATCCGTGAAATGATGCACGTCCGCCATCGCCCGTTTCACGACAAAGCGCCACCAGGTATTCGTGCAGACGCATCCGCCCATGCGCAACACGCCACTCTTCACGTGGAACGGCATTCCATGCGCGTCGGCCACCGTCGCGCACGTCACGAAACCGGCGCCATCCTTCACGAGCGGGACGTCCGGCATCGTGGAGTAGACCGTCACCATCTCGTTCGTCTGGAGCGTCGCGGGAATCACCGTCTCGACCCGCGCGTTCGGTCCAAACGCCCACGTCTCCACGGCCAGCGTCGCGTTCGGCGGCAACAGGACGGCGGCGTTCGTCACGGCCAGCGTCCCCACGCGGCTGGACGTGCCGGCGCAAAGGTCGAGCGTGCCGCCCGTCACGGACAGGGCGCGGACGGTCGCGTTCGACAGAGCTAGCCGCCCCGCGCCCGTCTTGACGCACGCCACCGTCTCGTTCGTGAGCGCCCCTGCGAGCACGCCGTCGGCGTCGCCCGTGCCGAACGTCAGCGTCGTGCCCGCCGGCGCTTCCAAGGCCGCGCCGTTCTCCAGCAGAAGGCCGTTCAGTTTCTGGGACGTCTTGTTCAGCCTCATCACAAGATTAGTCCCCGCACCCGGCCAGGAACGGACGACCACGTTCCCCGTCTGCGGACCGCATGGCAGCACGTCGGCTTCCTCGACCACAAACTTGCCGACCAGAGCGCTCTTCAAATCCGGCGTCACGACGAGATTGCCCGTCTGGTTCCAGACGACGTTCGTCTTGTCGAAAATCACGTCGTGATGTCCCGTCCCGAACACGACGTCGCAATCACCCTCGAAGCGCACGCACCCCTTCGGGTTATCGTTCGAGCCGAAAAACCGATAGTACCAGCCGCTCCACGTCTGAAAACGGATCGGCGCGGCCGGCGCACCGGCGAAAATCAGATCGCCGCCGTCCACGGGCAGATCCGCGACCTGTCCACCCACGAACAGGGTGATTCGGCCACTTCCCGTGGACGCCCCCGCGCGGTTCTCGAACGTCACGCGCATCGGCTTGGCATTGTCGTTCCGGATCTTGTGCATGGACAGTTCGGAATCGGCGCCCAGGCGCACGACGTCAAACACGTCGGCCTCCGTCCGGGCCTCCGCCGCCAGCCGGACCTGCCGAACCATCAACTTCGCGCCGCCGGCGCCCGTCGAATCGGAGACGTGCAGATGGACGCGGCCGTTGCCGCCGTTCGCCCCCACCTCCAGATTGCCGGTCAGCCCATGGCCATTGTCAAAGAAAGTGTTCACCTCGGACCGCTGGAGTTCAAGCGTCGCGTCGTCGCCCGCATCCGGCCCGACGGCAATGAGCGGGGACTCCTTCGTCTTCTGCCCGTTCGCGCCAAGCGTGAACACAAAACTCGGCTTCCAGCGGTTGCCATAGTCGAACGTCAGATTGCCGTGGACTGTCAGGCTCGTGTTCGTCCGACCGATACACTCTGGTCCCAGCACGACCGATTCGTCCCGCGCCACCACGAGATCCGGCGACCAGACGAAGTCGGCCACAGCCATCCCGGCGGCACAAAGCGCCACCGCACCAAACACGCATTTCGTTCTTCCGCTCATCCCGGCATCCTTTCCTTGATGTTGTAAGTTGACTCCGCCGCGATTTACATAGCATTATACCCATTTTTTTTTATTCGCAACCGTCCATTCACCTTTCCTCGCAGTTTGCCATAATAACGGACTCTATTTGAAACTAGAAGCAAGATTCGTCCACTCCTCCGTTGACGCGAAACGCCGGAGAATGATAGAATGCCGAGCATAGTGAAGACATTCAAAATTCCCTACGGCATCAAGGACTTCAAACGCATTCGCGAGGAGGGCTACTACTACGTCGACAAGACGGCCTACATCCGGCGGATGGAGGCGCGCGACAGCTTCGTCTTCCTCGTGCGGCCGCGCCGCATGGGCAAGTCCCTCTTCGTCGAGACGCTGCGCTGCTACTACGACATCCGCGAGAAGGCGAACTTCCGAAAACTGTTCGGCGGACTCGACATCGGCGAACGCCTGGACCTCTTCCTCATGCGCTACCCGGACGTCTACGACGCCACGGACGCGGAGATGGCCGCGAAGGTCGAGGAGGCGAAGGCGCAACTGGCGAAGTACCGCGCCGACCGTACCGTACCTCGCGCGGGGCACGGCGCTCCATCAGATCGTCTACGTCTTCCGGGGGGTGAACCTGCATACGCTCGAAGAGATCGCCTGCGAACAGATGCCGTAAAACGGCGAGATTTTAACGCAACGGTTGTTCGGATACAGCCGGTTCACCATGCTGCCGCACCAGCGCCTCGTACCGCGCGGTCAATACGGCAAGCTCCTGTTTCAAGCTCGCACACGTCTTTTCAAGTTCCTGTTTTTCTGGATCGGGTTTGACCATCAGCAACGCCAAGCTGTCGTCCGCCGGGTGCGCCCCCGCCGCCATAACATTCGTATCGGCCGGCGACATCATTTTCTGCAACGCCTCGTGCTCACGCTGAAGCGCCTCGAATTTCTCCGTCAACCCGTTGAAGTCTGCCATGCGCTGCGCCAACGCCTTTTCCGTTTCCGCTTGTCGCACACTCGCCAGTTCATTGCTCGTCACCAAAGCCGCCGCGCGGGCGCGTTCCCGCTCGGCCTCTCCCGTCAGCGTCCGCCGCGTCGTCTCCACCTGTTCTGCCCACGTACGTTGTGCGGCCGCCATCTGCGTCTGCATGAGACGGTTACTGGACATCAGCGCATCGACCTGCGCGGCGGCGGCCTGCGTCGCCGCCCGGCTATCCGCCAACGCCTTCTTCACCCCGCCCAATTCTTTCTGCACGTCCGCAATCCGTGCGTCCCGTGCCGCGATCGTCGTACGGGCCGCCTTGACCTCCCCGTCGAGTTTCGCCAACGATTCGGCCGCCTTTCGACCGGTCTCACTCAATTTCTCAATCGCGGCTTTCATATCCGCGATTCGCATATCAGCCTCGGCAAGTTTTTCCTGTTCGGTCTTCAAATCGCCCTCCGCTGCCAGGGCGCGTTGCTTGACTTCCGCAAGAATCTTGACGAGCGCCGCATACTCGCCCGCGCGCGTCTTCGCATACTGGGCAAATTTCATGCCACGCAATTCAAGGTCGAGCACGTGCCGTTCAAGGTCGAGAGCGTATCCACGCGGCCCATTCGGCCAGGAGTTTCTGATTTCCGAGGCTTCGGCGGCCGACAAGCCCTGGGCACCGTTTTCGAGCACAAGCAACGCCCAGGCTGCCCGTGGCCGAAACCCCTTTTCAAACGACGAAACGACGTAGGCCAACGTCTTTCGCTTGACTTCGGCGTTCCGCATGTCGAGCTGCGAAAAATCGCCAACCGCCTCGTCCTCCTGCGCAAGGGCGTATAGGGCGTCGAAATCGTCACGTGCATCGGACGGTGCGCCAAACGCCAACACCGCCGCAAAACAAAAACCAACAATCAAAATTTTCTCCATACCGCCGATCTACCCGTTGAATACCTATTTGAACAAAACGAAGCGAGTTCCATCGAAATCTGCAGACGGTCATTTGCCTTTAAGGCGGAAGTACTTTTTCACCGTCTCGACGACTTTCTTCGGCTGGCGCTGGTGGTTGAAAAGCCCCGCGATGCTAATCCCGAAGAGCTTGCCCGACTGGTGGCGGCTGTTGCGATGGTACGTGCGATTGTCCGCGAACTGCCAGATTGCATAGCCCACAAGGTCGGGATTCGCCCAAATCGTCTCCAGCAGGTCGGTGATGTATTCGTTCTGAAATTCCTCCGACGCCACACAGGCCATCGGATCGTGGTAGCCATAAAGCGCGCCGACGCCGGATTCGGACACGAAAATCGGCTTGTCTGGATACTTCTCACGGAAGTAGCGCGTGATGACGTTGACACCGCCGCCCGGCATCTCGCGCACCTTCTCCGCCAGATCTTCGGGCAGCCCCGGCATCATCGGAATCGTGCCGGGATAGGTGTTGAACGCCACGATGTCCGTATTCTCGTGGCAGAGATCCCCTTTCCACGTGTTACAGGCGAACGTCACGAGACGCCCCGAATCCTGCTCTTTGATCGTCTGGATCAACTGGTCGGCCAACGCCTTGCAGCTCTTTTTCGTGCTGCCGCACTCGTTCATGAACGCGAAAATGATCACGCACGGATGGTTGAAACTCGCCCGCACCATCTCCTTCGTTTCATGCAGCTGCGCGGCGATGAACCCCGGATCCGTCAACTCGACGTTTTTCTTGTCCGTGTAGGACTGCCCGTTGCCCCAACCCAGCGACTCTTCCCACACGAGAATGCCGTTCTCGTCGCAGAGGTCAAGAAAACGCTGGGACTGCTGGTAGTGCGCCCCTCGGAAGAAGTTGCCGCCCAAATCCTTCATCAACTGGATGTCGCGCGCCATCTGGATTTCCGACGTGGCCGCGCCAAACTCGATGTGCGACTCGTGCCGGTTCGCACCCTTCAGGAAAATCTCCTCGCCGTTCAGATAGATCTTCCGGTTCTTCGCCTCGACCGTGCGAATGCCGAAACGGGCGCGGACGGTCTTTTCCGAATCCGCCGTCTTCACAGACACGGTGTGGAGATTCGGCGCGGCGGGCGACCAGAGTTTGAAACCAGGCACACGGACGGCGGCACGACCGCCCTTGAACGCGACAGGGACGTTCTGCTTCTCGTCGAACACGAGCGTCGCCGCGAAATCGGCCGCTTTGAAATTCACGGCTTCAACCTCGACCATCCCCGTTTTGTAGTCGCGCGTGCGCACGAACAACTTCCGGTTGTCGAACGCCAGTTTGACGCCGTGGTAGAACCCGCCGTAGAAATAGAAATCGTAGTACGGCAACGCGAGCTTCATCGTCGACCAGTCAAACCGGTTGTCGAGCGCGGCGTAGAGCGTATGGACACCCGCCGCGAGCGGACCGGTTTCGAGTTCGAGCCGCGCATAGGGGTACGGATGCGTACCGAGATCGCGCCCATCGATTTTGAACTGACCGCGCAACCCCATGCCATCCACCACCAGCCAGGCGTTGTCCACCGCCCGGTCAAGCGTGAACGTACGGCGGTAAAGACCCGTACCACGCCGCAGAAACCACTTCGGCATCGTGTCGTAGCAACCCGGTACGGGCATCACGTCCGTCGCCGCGAATGCGACGCCCGACGATTCCTCAATCGACTTGCCCTCCTCGAAACGGAAGTCCCAGCTCCCGTTCAAATCAAGGACGTCCGCGCCCGCCAAAACGCCCGCGAGGGCTATCACACATGCACACACGATGCTTTTCATCTTCAATTCTCCCGTCATGTTTCTACCGGTTCTTCCACTCGACGTGTCCGTTGCCGTCGATGGACAGCAATCCCTTCTCGACGCCAACGCCCATCAACGCCATTGCATCCGCCTCCGACTTGCCGAACTGGCTCTTGAGCGTGTTCAGCAGACGCGTCCGCGACCGACATCCCATTTTCGCCACACGGTCGAGGATGTCATCGTCTGACGGCATTGCCCGGCCTTTCGTTTTCTCCGGCTGCGCCGGAGGCGGCGGTTCCGCAGACGGCGGCGCAGGTGGCGGGACAACAACGGCGGCCGCCGGCTCGACGACGGGTTCCGAGGTGGCCGCCGGCACAACGGCCGGCGCGGCCTCTTTTTCGACCACCGGCTCGGACGCGACGGCCTTGGCGGATGCCTTGGCCGACTTGCGCGTCTTCGCCGTCGTCGATTTCGCCCGCGTCTTACGCGCGGGCTTCGCGGCAGGCGCCGCCGCGTCTTCCGCCGGGGCGGACGCGGGCGACGCGACGATTTCAGGCGCGGCGGCGGCCTTTTCGGCTCGCGGCGCGGGCCGTTCCTCGGCGGGCGCCGCTGGCTTCTCGACCACGACGGGCGACGGGGTTTGCACGGCGGCGGCGACGGCAACCGGAGCCGGCGCGTTCTGTCCCGCGCACAGCGCGATGACCGCCTCCGGCGATTCGCGGACTTCGTAATCCATGCCGTCGCCCATCGGCACGACGAGCGCCCCGCCTCCCTTGCGAGCCTCCACCGTCACGAGGAACTGGGCATTGATCCAAATGTTGCGTCCATCGAACCGCGTCAATTTGACAAACCGGTTGTCCGTCATGTCATGTCTCCGTAAACGAAATCAGAACTCGAGCTCCGTGTACATTTTCACCAGGAACTCGTGGTAGGACATCCGTTCCTGCTGCATCGTGTCGCGGTCGCGCACCGTGAACTTGCCGTCCTTCGGCGATTCCGGGTCGACCGTAATGCACCACGGCGTACCGGCCTCGTCCTGACGGCGGTAGCGGCGGCCGATCTGGCCGGACTCGTCCCAGAACGCATTGACCTTCTTGCGCAGCTTGTCGAAAATCTCCTGCGCCATCTTGTAGCTGGCCTCGTCCTTTTTGAGGAGCGGGAAGACGGCCACCTTGACGGGCGCGACTTTCGGGTTGAAGTGCAACACCGTGCGCACGTCTTCCTTGCCCTTCGCGTCCACGAGCTTCTGCTCCTCGTAGGCCTCGCAGAGAAGCGCGAGCATGAGGCGGTCCACGCCGGCGGACGGCTCGATCACGTGCGGCACGTACTTGCCGTCGAAGAGATTGCGGCAGAACTTCTCGGCCTCGATCGGGTCTTTCTTGTGGGCCACCCAATCGGCCTGCACCTTCTCGATGAACGCCTTGCGCGCGGCCTCGTCCATCTTCTTCGCGGCCTGTTTGAGCGGATCGTCGAACACCATCTGGCTCTCGCCGGACCACTTCTGGTGCTGGGAGAGGTCGAAGTCCGAACGCGCGGCGATGCCTTCGAGCTCCTGGCGGCCGAACGGGAAGTCGTACTCGATGTCCACGCACGCGCGGGCGTAGTGGGCGAGTTCGTCCGGCTTCTGCCAGTACTCCACGAAGCGTTCCGTGGGAAGACCGACGGCGTTGAGGAATTTCTTGCGCTGCTCGACCCAGTACTTGTGCCAGACCTCCCAGCCCCAGTCGTCCTGCACGGGGCCGTCGAGGTCGGGATTGTCCGCCAACGTCACCACGTGGCCGTGGAGGATTTCGACCGCCTCGTCCGGACGGATGAAGAACTCAAGCTCCATCTGCTCGAACTCGCGACTGCGGAACGTGTAGTTGCGCGGCGTGACCTCGTTGCGGAAGCTCTTGCCCATCTGCGCAATGCCGAACGGCACCTGCTGGCGGGAGGTGGAGAGGACGTTCGTGAACTGCGCGAAAATCGCCTGCGCCGTCTCCGGACGGAGATAGGCGACGTTGGACGGGTCGTCAATCGGACCGACGACGGTCTTGAACATGAGGTTGAACGGCTTGGGTTCGGTCATCTCGCCGCCGCAGTACGGGCAGCTGAGCGTCCCTTCCGGATTGTGCGGCACGGGCTTTTTCTTCTGCTCGGCAAGAATGTCCGCGATCTGGTCCGCGCGCATGAGCTTCTTGCATTCCTTGCACATCGTCATCGGGTCGGCGAACGTGTCCAGATGGCCAGAGGCCTTCCAGATTTTGGGATGCATGATGATCGTCGCGTCAAGCCCCGCCACGTCGCTGCGGCCGCGCACCGTGAACTGCCACCAGGCCTGCTTCACGTTCTGCTTGAGTTCGCAGCCGAGCGGACCGTAGTCCCAGAACCCCGGCATCCCGCCGTAGATCTCGGACGAATGATAGATGAAACCGCGGCGCTTGCACAGCGCGGACAGTGCGTCGAGGGACGATTTGTTCTCTTCAGACATGATTTCTTTTACCTTCCTGTGATGGTAACGGCTGGACTGCCGCCCCAAAGTGGACGTTTATTCTACCAAAATTCGCGGGCTATGGCACGGTTGATAGTTCAATTGTTATTTGATACAATTTCACACCGTCACGCGCAGACGCCAACCAGCGACGAGGAAAAGAGTACAGCGATGGGTATTTACACGGATTTCAGCCAGTTGAAGACGCCAAAACACGAACACGCGGTCGTTCCGCCGCCCACGCCCGAACCGTCACCCACGCCGGAAGCGCGAGCCTTGAAAGCCGCCGTGCGTTCCGAAGACTATTTCGCCAGCCTTCTCGGCCCCGCGCCCGCCGCCCGCGCGAAAAAAACGGCCCCCACGCCGGCGCGTCCCCGCACAACCATCGTCACGCCGAACACGATCGCCCGCGTCCGCGAAGAGCAAGCCGCCGCCGCGTTCGAGGCCGAAAAGGCCGTCCTGCAAACTGAAATCGACAAGTTGAAAGAAGACCTTGAAATCGAAAAGATTGTCAAGGATTCCTTCGCCCAGGACAAGGCCGCCGCGTTGCAGGATCTCGCGGCGGCCCGTCAGGAAACGGAAGACGTCCGTCGCGCCCTCGCGGCCGCGCAGAAAGAGATTGAAAACGTCCGCGCCGAGGCCGCCGCCGAACGCGCCCGCCACCAGTTGGAACTGGACGCCGCGCACCACGAACGGGACGACGTGCAGACGCAGTTGGACGCGCTGAAGACCGTACGGTCGGAACGGCGCGGCGGCGAAACGACCGCCCTGCTTGCGATTCCGACGACGCTGAACGAAAAGTTCCCCGGCGAAATCCGCGAACATCTGCTGGAAGCCCTTGCCGACGCGCTGTCCACCGCCGAATCCGGCGGACGCGACCGCCGGGCGCGTCTGCTCGAAGCCGTCCTCTGCGCAAATCCGCTTTCTGGCGAACTGGAGAAACGGCGGCAGAGCGTCCGCCAGATTGTCCGCGAAGCCGGCTCGAAACTGGACGACGCGGCGCTCGCCCAACTCCAGAAACTCGGCTTCCGCTACGTCAGCGGCAACAAGCACCACAAAATCGAATGGGCCGGCATCCGTTTCCCCGTGTCGAAAACACCGAGCGACCACCGCGCCTGCCTCAACTCCGCCACGGAAATCAACAACCGGGCGTTCTAATCACTTCCGAAAACGGTGGCGGCTTTCCACCCGCGCAAGCGTTTCGGCCTTGTGCGCGCTTTCCGCCTTGAGCCGTCGGTAGGCGTCCCAACGGTCGGCGGACAACGCACCCGCCGCAACCGCCGCTTTCACCGCGCAACCGGGTTCCGTTTCGTGTCGGCAGTCCGAAAAGCGGCACGACGCGAACAACGCCTCCACGTCGGCAAACGCATCCGCAATCCCGTCGTCCGCCTCCCACATGCCGATTTCGCGCAGACCGGGCGTGTCGATGACGAGCGTGCCATTCGGCAGTTTCACGAGTTCGCGCTCCGTCGTCGTGTGACGGCCTTTCGCGTCCCACGCGCGGATCTCAAGCGTCGGCATCCAGTCGTCCCCCGCGAGCGCGTTCACGAGCGAACTCTTCCCGACGCCGGACGAACCGACGAACGCCAGCGTCCGGCGCGGCTGGACGTAGGGCGCGAGTTGATCCATCCCCTCGCCCGTCTTGGCCGAAAGCGCGAACACGGGCACGTCACCCGCATGGGCTTTCGCCTCGTCCAGAAGAGCGGACGAAAAATCCGGCAAATCGCATTTCGTCACAAGCACGACGACGGGGGCGCCGGACGTTCGCCCGAGCGACAGAAAACGCTCCATCCGCCGCACGTTGAAATTCCGGTTGGCCGACGTCAGAAAGAACAGCGTGTCGAAATTCACCGCCACGACCTGCGCTTTCCGACCCTCCGAACCGGCCGCCGCGCGTGTGAACGCCGCCCGGCGCGGCAACGTGGACAGGATGCGGCTCTCGCCCTGCGGATTCCACTTGACCGCCACGAAATCGCCCGTCGTGGGTACGAGGGCGTCGGGACGGTTGTGGTAGGCGGACGCCTTTTTGCGGGCAATCCCTTCGCCCGAATCGCAGACGATGCGGTAATAATCGCCCCATGTGCCAATCACACGCGCCGGCTCGCCACGTTCGAGCGCCCCGCCCGCGTAACCCCAAGCATGGATGTCACCGTTCGCCATCACACCCCCTTCTCGGCCGCGCCGCGCCATTCAACATGGCATCCCGCACGGCCTCCATCGCCTGATCGCCAACCCAGTCGCCGGCTTGACGAACGGATTCCCGCACCCGCGCGTTGTTGAACGGGTTGATCCGATCGACCGTGTCGCGGTTCAAGTAGCCCGCATGGACGCAGTAGGCCACCGCCGCCGTCACGACGAGCGAGATGATCAGCAGGGAAAACAGGAGTTTCAGGATTTTACAGAGGATGCAGAACAACACGAGGGAGCCGACGAGAATGGCCACGTACACGATCACGTCCTGCCATGTGGACGTTGCCGCCCCGCCCACGTCCGCCGCCGCCAGAAACGGCACGGACGCAGAGGCGATGAACGGCATGAGGACGGCGGCCATCGTTCGCTACTTCTTGTCGGCGATGCGCTGCTTCAGGAGGGCGATGTAGTCGGCCAGCGGCAACGTCACGGTTTGATCCGTGTCGCGATCACGCGCAGAGACGGTTCCGGCGGCGACTTCGCGTTCGCCCAGGACGAGCATGTAGGGCACACGGTCTTCCATCCGCGCACGGCGAATCTTGTAGCCGACCTTTTCGTTCGAGGCGTCGACTTCCGTGCGGATGCCGGCGGCTTCCAGCGCCGCGTTCACCTCGTTCGCGTAGGGAACGGTCTTTTCGGATACGGGCAGCACTTTGACCTGGAGCGGCGCAACCCAAAGCGGGAACTTGCCTTTCGTCTCCTCGATCAAGTAGGCCATGAAACGGTCGAGCGAACCGAGGATGGCGCGATGCAGCACGACGGGCGTCTGCTCCTTGTTGTCCTTGTCGATGTACTTCAAGTCGAACTTCATCGGCAGACAGAAATCGAGCTGGCACGTGGAAAGCGTGTATTCGCCGCCGATGGCCGGCTTCACGTTCACGTCGAGCTTCGGCCCGTAGAACGCCGCCTCGCCGATTTCCTCGGTGAAGTCGATCTTCAAATCCTTCAGAACCTGACGCAGGGCGTCCTCGGCCTTGTCCCACATCGCATCGTCCGGATGGTACTTTTTCTTGTCCGCCGGATCGCGAAGCGACAGGACGCAGCGGTAGTCGGTGATGTTGAAATCCTTGTAGACTTCAAAAATGAGATGGCAGACGTTTGCGACTTCCTGTTCGATCTGTTCGGGCGTGACGAAGAGGTGCGCGTCGTTCTGGCAGAAGTGGCGCGCGCGCTCGATGCCCTTGATCGTGCCGCTCGACTCGAAGCGGAAGTCGTGCGCCACTTCACCAATGCGCAACGGCAGATCGCGGTAGGAATGCGGCCGACGCGCGTAGATGCGCATGTGGTGCGGACAGTTCATCGGCCGCAACACGAACGATTCGCCCTCGACCTCCATCGCAGGGAACATGTTTTCCTTGTAGTGATCCCAGTGCCCGGATGTCTTGTAGAGGTCGACCGTGCCCACGCACGGCGTCATCACGTGGTGGTAGCCGAGCTTGCGCTCCTTCGCCTTGATGTAACCGTCGAGAAGCTCGAACACCTGGAAGCCCTTCGGCAGATACATCGGGAGGCCCTTGCCGACGAGATCGTCGTTCATGAAGAGCCCCATCTCCTTGCCGATCTTGCGGTGGTCGCGCTCCCGTGCCTCCTGAAGCGCCTGTTCGTACGCGGCCAGCTCCTCCTTCGTCTCGAACGCGACGCCGTTGATGCGCGTGAGCATCTTGTTGGCGCTGTCGTTCTTCCAGTACGCGCCGCCGATGCCCGTCAGTTTGAACGCCTTGAGCGCGTTCGTGTAAGTGACGTGCGGCCCCACGCACATGTCGATGTAGTCGCCCTGCTGGAAGAAGGAGATTTTCGCGTCCGGCGCCAGATCGCCGATATGCTCGACCTTGTACGTTTCGCCGCGCGATTCAAGGAGCTTGATGGATTCTTCACGGGAGAGGACGTACGTCTTGAACGGCAGATGCTCCTTCACGATCTTCTGCATCTCCGCTTCGATTTTCGGGAAATCCTCGTCCGAGACCGTCGCATCGCCAAAATCAACGTCGTAGTAGAACCCTTTCTCCGTGGCCGGGCCGTAGGCGAAATGCGCCTGCGGGTAGAGCCGCTTGATGGCCTGCGCCAAAATGTGCGCCGCGCTGTGGCGCAGGACGTGGATCTTCTGGTCCTCCGGGCATTCCCCGACAGTCCCGTCATTATAGATAATCTTCATGTCGTTCTTCCTTAGTCAGTCGTGCAGCATGAACACAAACTCATACGTGCAAGGACGTCTAGTATAGCAGAAAACGCCGTCTCGCGGAATTGTGCAGTGAAATCGGAAATTCGATGCCATGGACAGGAGAAGGCAGACCACAAGGAGGACAGTCTTTTCATCGTGCTACGTCTAAAAACTCCCAAACAGGTCGCCAAACGCCCGAATTCCCAAACACCCAAATGCGTCACGATCGTCCCAACCCCCAAAACACCCCGTAAATAAAGTTGTTGCTTTCGCTGCGAGACGTTCCAGAGAGTGGGAGTTTTTCAACCGTTACGGCATCTGCTCGCAGGCGATCTCTTCGAGCGTGTGCAGGTCCGCGCCACGGAAGACGTAGACGATCTGGTGGAGCGTCGTGCCCCGCGCGAGCGACGGGACGGCACGGTCGGCGCGGTACTTCGCCAGCTGCGCCTTCGCCTCGTCCACCTTCGCGGCCATCTCCGCGTCCGAAGCATCCGCCCCCGCGTACTTCAGTTCGACAAGGTAGCTGTGAAGGACGTCGCCGTAGTGGACGCGCTCCGGGAAGAGGCAGAAGTCGCAGAACCCGCGCGAAAGCTCCATCTCCGGCGCGAGGAGGTAGAACTTCAGATGCCCGAACTCCGACTGCATGTAGCCCTGTACGCGGATCTCGCCCTGGAGGCCGCCGCGCACGGGCGTCGTCTCGGCGTAGTCCTGCGCGAGGCGCTTCAGGAACGGCTCGAACTCGCCCCGGTAGGCGAACGCGGAGGCGAGGCGCGACCACGCCATCCAGTCGGGCGTCCGCGTCCGGCGGTAGGCGTCGCGCAGGTAGTCGAAGAGCTGGCGGCGGACGCAGACGTTCGGGATCTTGAAAACCGTCTGCCCCCACCGGCGCCCCTGCATCGAGACGATGCCGTAGTAGTGGAAGAGCGAGTGGAAGTTCG
>CAYZYQ010000081.1:0-13896 GCA_964482645.1 uncultured Lentisphaeraceae bacterium
GCAACAAACCCCGCCCCGGTTTCCCGGGGCGGGGTTGTGCTTTTATGCTATAATAAGGGCATGATGAAAACTGCAATGTGGGCGATTCTGGGTGTGGCGGTGTGTTCCGCCGCCGGTTTTTCCATGCCGCGTGATGCGCGTGTGCTCGATGTCGGCGGCCATGCCGCCCTTGCCACGTTGGAACAGGCATTATCCAAGGTGGCGGAGATTCGTGCGGCGGATCGGACGAAACCGCTGTGTGTGCGTATCGCGCCCGGGGACTATGCCGCCGGCGCGGCGTGGACGATCGATTCGCGGCACGCCGGCACGAATGCCGCCCCGCTCGTCATTTGCGCGGCGGACATGAAAAGCCGTCCCCGCCTCCACGGCGGCGTTCCCGTGACGGGCTGGAGCCGGGCGACGTTCAACGGTCGGCCGGTCTGGATGGCCGATGTCGCGGCGCTTCGCCTCGATTCGCGCCCGCGTCTGTTCTTCTACAATGGCAAACGAATGCAACCGGCCCGGTGGCCGGACATCGATCCAGGAAAGCCGTATACGACGGGTTTCACGTTCGCGGACGCGCGTGGCTTCGCGGCAAACGGAAACCGGTTTTCGTCGACAGGTCTGTTTGAAGACGAAATCCAGATTCGTCCCGACGACAGGCGCACATGGGTGCATCCGGAGGACGCCTGGGTGATCGCGTTTCCACGCCACAACTGGTGGAATCGCTTGATGGACGTGGTGTCCGTCACGGGAGACGTTGTCCGCGTCAGGGCACCGCACAAGGAGATTTCAGACCGACTTTTCCCCTGGGATCGCTGGTGTGTGGAGAACATGGCGGAGGAACTGGATCGTCCGGGCGAATGGTACTACGACGCGCGTGCCCGGAAAATCTATTTTCTGACGCCGGACGGTTCCGACCCGAACGGCGGACGGACGACGTTGGCTCGCGGGCGTGAGATGTTCAATATCGCGGTGGGTAACGTGTCCGTTGTCGGCCTTGAACTGACGGGCGGCAATGCCGGCGTCCGCATTTCCGGAGATCGGGTCGCCGTGCTGGGTTGTTCGATTCACGACATCGGGTCGCACGACGGTTTCGGCGTCTCCGTTCGCGGACACCACGTGCGGGTGGCGGATTGCGACATCTTCAACATCGGCGGGCATGGCGTCTTCGTACATTCCTTCCCGAACGAGATTTCCGTCGACGATCGCATGGACGTCGTTGTGGAGAACAACTATGTTCACCATTGCGGACAGGTCTACTCGCACGGCATCGGCATCTGGATCACGGGGCAGGGCGTTCGCGTGAGCCACAATCTGATCCACGACATGCCGCGCTGCGGACTGTTTGGCTATGGGCGTTTCTGCGAATTGTCCTACAACCGAATTCGCCACGTGAACACGATCAACGACGACACGGGTGCGATCTACGGTGGCGGCTGGGTGGGCGGCATTGGCTCGAAGGTCTGCTACAACTGGATTTCCGATTCAATCGGCTTCCAACGCCAGCGCGACGGCACGTACCGTCTCTACAAGGGCGCTTGTGGGATTTATCCCGACGAAGGCTGCGGCGGGTTGTCCGTCTATGGCAACTTGATCGAACACTGTCACCATGTGGCGATGCATCTCCACAACGGACGTTGGATTTCGATTTCCAACAACGTGTTCGTCTCCAACGGTGCGCGGCCGGTCGGGCGCGATTCGGCCCAGCTGTCGCTCCAGACGTGGAATGCGAACGTGAACGGTTATTTTGTCCGGACGCGGCGGGCGGCGATTTCAAACGAGTACCACCGAATCGTGGATGCAGATCCGCGTTGGCGGCAGTTCCCCGCGCTCGCGCAGGCGCCGGACGACGACACGGCGTTCAGCGACGACGGTACGACGATGATGGGTAACCGCGTGGTGAACAACATTGTGGCCTATCCGGATCAGGGTGACGGGTTGATGTTGCGCGCGTGGGGGCTGAACACGTCGACAAATTTCTTCAACCGCAATGTCTACTGGCCTGGCACAAACGCAGTCGTGCGGATGCAGAACGGGCGCAAGGGATGCCCGAGCTGGGCGTCGTGGCAGGCGACGGGCGAGGACGTGGATTCGGTCGTGGCCGATCCGCTCTTTGTGGACGCGGCGCGGCACGACTATCGTCTGCGCCCCGAATCGCCCGCATTCAAACGCGGGTTTGTGGAACTGCCCTACGCGAAGATGGGATTGCAGCGGAGCGAACTTCGTCCCGAACTGCCCACGGAGGCGGAAGGGGTGCGCGAACATCCGGAATGGCTTGAGGTGGGCGAGTGAAAAAGATCCTCTGTGGAATCCTGCTGGCGGCCGGCGCGTTTTGGCTTCCGAGTGGTTGCCTGACGCCGGATCGGGCGGCGCGGGAGGCGGACGAGGCGGCCGTTCGATTGGCGACGGCCTATTGGCGGGCGCAGACGGGTTCGACCAATGCGTTTGACGTCTCGCGTCCGATTGACGTGTTGACGTTGCGAATCGCGTTGGAGGCCGTGCGGCAGGGCGTGACGAACACGGTTTTCCCGCGCATCGACGGCGTGGCGCCGCTCCAGCCCTCGAACGGCGTCACCTACCTGTCGCTTGACGACGCCTTGCGTCTCGGTGCGCGAAACAACCGCCGCTACCAGACGTTGAAGGAAACGGTCTATCAACGTGCGCTGACGCTCGACACGGAGAGCTATGCGTTCGACACGAAGTTCAGCAGTTTTCTGCTTGGCGCGTTGACAGGCAACCCCGAATTGACGAAGGACTATGGTCAGGCGGGCGCGGGCGCGACGAAGAAGTTCGAGCAGGGCGCGACGATGGCGGGGAACATGGCCGTGGACGTGACGAAGATGATTCGCGACGACTGGCATTCCTTCGGCTGGACGGGCGATCTGACGATGACCGTGCCATTGCTGCGCGGCAGCGGGCGCGACATCGTGCGCGAACCGCTGACGCAGGCGGAACGGAATCTCGCCTACGCGCTCCACACGTTCGAGCGGTATCGCCAGACATACGCCCTCTCCGTGGCGAAGGCCTACTACAGCGTTCTCCGCTACGCGCAGAACCGGCGCAACTCGGAGGACAACGCCAAGCGTCTGGAACAAAACTGGAATCGTGCGGAGATGATGTTTAAGGCGGGGCGCATGGATCGCATTCAAGTCGACCAGGCGCGGACGGACTTGCTGTCTGCTCGCCAGACGATCATCACAACGCAGCAGACGTACGAGGACACGCTCGACAGTTTCAAAATGACGCTCGGTCTCGCTCCGGAGGCGCCGGTCGCGTTGCGGGATGTGGAACTTCAGCGTTTGCAGGACGAGATGGCGGGATTGGTGAAAAGCCGGCCGGACGCGCTGAGCGACTATCCTGCCGAAAACGAGGCGTTGAACATCGCGCTCGTTGAACGGCGCGATCTGGCCGTCGTGCGCGGCGACGTGGTGGACGCCGAACGCGCCGTCCGCGTGTCGGCCGATGCGCTGCGTGGTGATCTGACGGTCGAAGGTGGTGCATCCTACGATGCCAGCCGTCGTCAACACGCGATGAGCGGCGTGGACGAATCCGTCGGCTCGTCGGTGAAAGTCAAATGGTCGGCTCCGTGGGACCGGCGTAAGGAACGCAACGCCTACCGCAAGGCGTTGCTCACGCTCGAACAGAGCCGGCGGACGTTGCAGGAGGAAGAGGATGCCGTCAAGAACGAAGTCCGCTCCGGCTACCGCAACCTCGTGGCCGCGCGCGCGTTGTATGAAAACAAGGTCGAGGCGTTCCGCGTGGCTCAGATGCGTGTACGGGCCATCGACCTCTTCATGCAGAGCGGACGCAGTTCGATGCGCGACATTCTGGAATCGGAAAGCGCGTTGTTGTCGGCGCGGAACGCGCTCGTGTCCGCTGTCGTGGACTGGCGGACGAGCGATTTGTCGCTGCGCAGTGCGATGGGCATTTTCCGGATCTCGAACGATGGAACGTGGGTGAAACAATGACGTTGAAAAAGAAAATCTGTTGGGTGGCCGTGCCGCTCGTCCTGTTGGCGACGCTGCCGTTCTTCTTTCGCGGCGGGACGGCGGAAGAGTCCGCACAGCCGACATTCGCGGTCGTCGAAGGTCCGTTGACGATTGGCATTGCGTCCGGCGGATCCGTGCAGAGCCGCGACAAGATAGTCCTTCGTAGCGAACTGGAGGGCAAGAACACGATTCTCTGGATTGTGGACGACGGTGTGACGGTGAAGACAGGCGATCTGCTTGTCGAGTTCGACGTGGCCACGCTCGTCGAGAAGCGCAACGATCAGGAAATCACCGCGAACACGGCGCACGGCAACTTGATCATTGCGCAGGAGAAACTGGAAGTCACGAAAGGCGACTGCGAGGCGAATCTCCTCGAACGCGAAGTCGACCTGACGCTCGCGAAGATGAACCTCGACAAGTACGAGAAGGGCGACTATCCGCAGCAGGAACGCGAATGCGATTCGAATATCGCCCTTGCGGACGAAGAACTCCAACGCGCGGCCGAAAAACTCGAATGGTCGAAGCGGCTGGCGAAAGAGGGCTTCCTCACGCGGACGGAGCTTCAGGCCGACGAGTTGGCGCTCCATCAGAAGGAAATCAAGCTGGAGATGGAGAAGACGAAGATGAGCGTGCTGACGAACTACACGGTTCATCAGCAGACGGCCACGCACAAGTCCGCCGTGCGCAAAGCCACGCGCGCGCTGGCGCGGACGAAATGGCAGAGCAAGTCCCAGATTCGCCAGGGCGAGACTGAAATCATCCAACGCGCCCGCGAATACGAACGCGCCACGAATCGTTTGGCGGAACTCAACTTCCAGATTTCGAAAGCCCGCATCGTGGCGCCGACGAACGGTGTGGTGCTCTACGCGGGTACGGCGCGGCGGCGGTGGTGGGAGAATCCGCTCGCGGCCGGCGAGAGCGCGGTGCAGCGTCAGGAGTTGATCTATCTGCCGTTGGACGACGGCCTGATCGTCGAGGTCATGGTGCCCGAGGCGTCGCTGAACAAGCTGACCGTCGGTATGGTGGCGAACGTGACGGTGGACGCATTCCCGAACTGCGTGTTTCGGGGAAAGCTCACGAAGCTGGGCATTCTGCCGGACGCACAGGCGACGCGCATGAACCCGGACTTGAAACTCTTCCGGTGTGAAATCGAGTGCGACTTTGAAGGCGCAGTGGCGCGGCCGGGCATGAGTTGCGACGTTGAACTCGTCAAGGAGGTATTCGAGAAGACACTCTACTGCCCCGTGCAATGCGTCGTCCGCATCGACGGCGAACCGTACGTCTATGTGCGCGGCGAGGGTGGCTGGGTTCCGCGCCGCGTGGAAGTCGGCCCCGACAATAACCGCATGATTCGCATCATCTCCGGCGTGGCGGCCGGCGAGGAGGTTTTGCTGGCGCCGCCCGTGCGGGAGGAAACGGACAAGGACGCCGATGCATCTGCGAAGCCTGCGCCCAAAAACACCAAAGACCCGAAGACGGCGTTTTTCCGCCGTCGCGCTGGAAATGGTATAATGGGCGCATTGGAAGAAGAAGGAACGATTCAACATGGATAAAATCAAGATCGAACTCTGTTGCGGAACCGCCTGCTACGTGCTGGGGGCGGCCCGTCTCCTGTCCCTTGAAGATGAACTCCCCGAGGACGTCCGCGCCCGCGTGGAAATCGAATCGCGCCCGTGTCTGAACCTGTGCGAACGGGAAAACCTCGGCGGGGCGCCCTACGTGCGCGTCAACGGGACGGAGGTGATCGCCCAGGCCTCGCCTGAAAAGGTGAAGAACCGCATCCTCGAATTGCTGGAGGGCGCGGAGTAGCCATGTTGAACGAAGCCATCTACATCCGTCGCGAGTTGCTCATCCGTCTCGTCCGCGCGTTCGACGAGGGAACGTTGGAGACGGAACTCGACCGCATCCCGATCAAGCTCCGTCCGAAAGACGATCCGGCGTCGCGTTGCTGCATCTATCACGACCGCGCGGTGTTGAAGTATCGTCTGATGTCCCTTCTGGGTGTTTCGCCGCAAGAAGAGACGGACGAGGCGAAGACGTTGCGGGAGTACTACGACGAGTTCGCGAAGGAGATTGCCGAAGATCCGGATGCCCATTCGCGGGCGGCGCGCGCGCCGTTGAGCGTGTGCGGGTCGGCGTGTTCGTCGTGTCCGGACGCGAAGATCGTCTCGACGTCGAACTGCCGTGGTTGTTTCGCGCGACCGTGTACGTACACGTGTCCGAAGAAGGCCATCACGGTCGTGAACGGGCAGTCCGTGATCGACCCTGCGAAGTGCATCAAGTGCGGACGTTGCATCACGGCGTGTCCGTACCATGCGATCGTGAAGACGACGGTGCCGTGCGAAGAGGCCTGTCCCGTGAACGCCATTCACAAGAACGAGCAGGGCGTGGCGGAAATCGATTTCGACAAGTGCGTGTTCTGCGGCAAGTGCTTCAACGCCTGTCCGTTCAGTGCGGTGATGGAACGTTCGCAACTGCTGGAAGTCCTGATGGCGATGAAGCGCGGCGAACATCTCGTGGCGATGGTGGCGCCGGCGGCGGACAAGCAGTTCCCCGGCAAAATCGAGCAGTTGCTGGGCGCGTGTGCGAAGGCCGGTTTTTCGGACGTGATGGAAGTGGCGTTGGGCGCCGAGCTGACGACCCAGCATGAGACGAAGGAGTTCATGGAGCGTCTGGAGAAAGATCCGAAGATGCTCATGACATCGAGCTGCTGCCCGGCCTATGTGAATCTCGTGCGGAAGCATCTGCCGAGTTTCCTGCCACACGTGTCGGACACGCCCAGCCCGATGATCTTCGCCCGCGACCTCGTCAAGGCGAAGAATCCGGAAGCGAAGACCGTGTTCATCGGGCCGTGCGTGGCGAAGCGCGGCGAGGCGAGCGAGAAGGGCGTGGACTACGTGCTCTCCTTCGAGGAACTCGGCGCGTTGCTGGCCGGCCGCAAGATCGACGTGATGGACTGCGAACCGTTCCCGACGCCGCGCCCGGCGGCCGTGACGGCCCGTAACTTTGCGCGGAACTGCGGCGTCACGGAAGCGGTGTTGGCCGAGGCGACGGAGAAAATGCCGGGCTTCGTGCTCAACGCCAAACAGATCAACGGCATCGACAAGAAAACCTGCGCGATGCTCAAACTCTACGAGTTGGGCAAACTGCCGGCCAACTTCCTCGAAGTCATGGCCTGCAACGGCGGCTGCGTAGGCGGCCCCTGCTCCTTGCGCTAAACGGCGCGGCGGCGCACGTCCACGGCGGGCGGGTCGGGGTCAGACGTTGACCCAGACGCCGCCCTGCCGGGCGGAGGCGACGACGGCATCGACGAGGCGCATCCCGCGTACGCCATCGTCCACGTTCGGAAAATCCAGCCACGCGGGCGCGGGCGTTTCGTGCGCCTCGACGGCGCGGACGGTGTCGCAGAAATTCCGGTAGTGGTTGGCAAAGGCCGCGATGTAGCCCTCGGGGTGTCCGGCGGGCGGGCGTGACGCGCGGGCGGCCGCTTCGGAGACGTCGCCCACGTAGGCGTTCGCCCGCGTCCACACGTGTTCGGGTTGGCCGGGGGCGCGAACGCGGAGGACGTTGGGATCCGCCTGATCCCAGACGAGTCCCTTCTTTTCGCCGTAGACGCGCAAACGAATGCTGTTCTCCTCGCCCGTCGCAATCTTGGAGACGAGCAGGACGCCACGTGCGCCGTTCGCGAAACGAAGGAGCGCGTTGCAGTCGTCGTCCAGCCCTTGTGGGGCGACGAAACTGGAGATGTCGGCCAGCACGGACGCGATGGGCAGACCTGTCACGTACTCGACGAGGTTGCTGGCATGGACGCCGATGTCCGCCATGCAACAGCTGGCCCCCGTCTGCGTCGGGTCGACTTTCCATGCGGTGCGCTTGTCGAGCGGCTGCGTGAAGTCCACTTTGCGGAACGACTGCTGCTGGTATTCGACGGTCGTTTTGCAGATACGGCCGAGATCGCCGCGCCGGACGAGATCGCGGGCCAGTTTGACCATCGGGTAGCCCGTGTAGGTGTGCATGAGGCCGAACACGCGGCGCGTCCGTGCGACGCAACGCGCCAGATCTTCGGCCTCCGGGACGGTGAGCGTCAGAGGCTTTTCGCACATGACGTGGAAGCCTGCTTCTAGCGCCGCCTTGGCGATGGGATAGTGCAGATGGTTGGGGGTGCAAATGGCGATGAAGTCGGCTCGGATGTCCTTCGGCAGCGCCGCCTCGCCCGCGACGAGGTTTTGCCAGGAATCGTAGAGACGATCGGCGGCGAGACCTTCCGCCGCGCCAATCTGCGCGTTCTGTTCGGGGGCGCGATTGAACATGCCCGCCACGAGTTCCACACCGCCGTCCATTCGTGCGGCGATACGGTGGATTTGCCCGATGAACGCGCCCACGCCGCCGCCGACCATTGCCATTCTAAGTTTTCGCATGATTCGTGATTATAGCGCATCGACCGTTTTCGGGCAAGGGCATCCCTGAAACAGGTGTTGGACGATGATTCCGCCGAACACAATCTTACCGTTGTCTAACTAGAGATTTTGTGCGATACTACATCCGTTTTTACTTGGATAACCCTCTCATTCAAAGAAGGACTCAGAAACATGGCAAAGAAGATCATGGTCGACGGTAACACCGCGGCCGCCCAGATCGCCTTCGCGTGCAGCGAAGTGGCCGCGATCTACCCGATCACGCCGTCCTCGCCGATGGCGGAAACGTGCGACGAACTCGCCGCCCACTGCAAGACGAACATCTGGGGCTCGGTTCCCTCGATCGTCGAGATGGAATCCGAGGGCGGTGCCGCAGGCGCCGTGCACGGTTCGCTCACGACGGGTTCGCTCACGACCACGTTCACGGCGTCGCAGGGTCTGCTGCTGATGATTCCGAACATGTACAAGATCGCGGGCGAACTCGCCCCGTGCGTGTTCCACGTCTCTGCCCGTTCGCTCGCCTGCCAGGGTCTCTGCATTTTCGGCGACCAGGGCGACGTGATGGCGTGCCGCCAGACCGGCTTTGCGATGCTCTGCTCCAACTCCGTGCAGGAGGCGCACGACATGGCGATGGTCGCCCATGCGTCCACGCTTGAAAGCAAAGTTCCGTTCCTCCACTTCTTCGACGGCTTCCGCACGTCGCACGAAGTCCAGAAGATCGACGAGATCCCGACCGAGGTCGTCCGCGAGATGATCGACGACAAGTTCGTCGAGGACTTCCGCAAGCGCGCGCTCGATCCGGAGCATCCGACGATGCGCGGCACGGCGCAGAACCCCGACATCAACTTCCAGGGCCGCGAGAGCTGCGAGAAGTACTACGAGGCGACCCCGGCGATCGTCCAGAAGTACATGGACAAGCTCGCGAAGCTCACGGGCCGCGCGTACAAGCTCTACGACTACGTCGGCGCGCCGGACGCGGAGTACGTCGCCATCGCGATGGGCTCGGGGTGCGACACGCTCCACGAGACGGTTGACGCGCTCGTCAAGGAGGGCAAGAAGGTCGGCCTCGTCAAGGTTCACCTCTACCGTCCGTTCTCGATGAAGGACTTCGTCCAGGCTCTTCCGGAGACGGTCAAGGTCGTCACCGTCCTCGACCGCACGAAGGAGCCGGGCGCGATCGGCGACCCGCTCTACCTCGACGCGTGCGCCGCGATCGGCCAGGCGAAGCAGCAGGGCCTCGTCAAGTACGCCTATCCGAAGATCCTCGCCGCCCGCTACGGCATCGGCTCGAAGGACTTCACGCCGCAGATGTGCGCGAACGTCTTCGCGAACATGGCGGCCGAGAAGCCGCTTGAGCGCTATGTGGTCGGCATCGTCGACGACGTGAACGGCCACCAGTACCTGCTCGGCGACGACGGCTTCGTCGTCCCGAAGGGCGACCGCAAGGAGTGCATGTTTTGGGGTCTTGGCGCGGACGGCACGGTCGGCGCGAACAAGAACTCGATCAAGATCATCGGCAACTACACCGAGAACTACGCGCAGGGCTACTTCGAGTACGACTCCAAGAAGTCCGGCGGCGTGACGATCTCCCACCTGCGTTTCGGTTCGGACATGATCCGCAGCCCGTACTTCATCAACCAGGCCGACTTCACCGCCTGCCACTGCTTCCCGTACCTTGAAAAGTACGACATGCTCAAGTCCGCCAAGAAGGGCTCCACGTTCCTCCTCGCCGCGCCGTACACGGCCGCCGAGATTTGGGACCACATGCCGGACGAAGTCGAGCAGCAGATCATCGACAAGCAGCTCAAGTTCTACGTCATCAACGCCGCGAAGATCGCGCTTGAGAACGGCATGGGCACGCGCACGAACACCGTGCTGCAGACTGCGTTCTTCAAGCTCTCCGGCATCCAGCTCAAGACGCACGAGGGCACGATCCTCGATCCGGTCCAGACGCTGAAGGACTACGCCGAGAAGGCCTATTCCAAGAAGGGCCAGGATGTCGTCGAGAAGAACTGGAAGTGCATCGAGGCCGCGTCTGCGGCGATCGAGGAGGTCAAGTATCCGTCCGCGCCCGCCGGCAAGCTGAAGCAGCCGCCGGCCGTCGCGGCCGAGGCCCCCGAATTCATCCAGAAGGTGACGGCCAAGATGATCGCGCAGAAGGGCAACGAACTGCCCGTCTCCGCGATTCCGGACGACGGCACGTGGCCGACCGCCACGACGCAGTGGGAGAAGCGCAACGTCGCGGCGTTCATTCCGCAGTGGGATCCGGCCGTCTGCATCCAGTGCGGCAACTGCACGGCGATCTGCTCGCACGCGGCGATCCGCATGAAGGTCTACGACGACGCCGACCTCCAGGGTGCGCCGGCCGCGTTCAAGTCGGCCGACACGAAGGCGCTCACGAAGCCGTTCGGCACGAAGTTCACCGTCCAGGTCGCCCCCGAGGACTGCATGGGCTGCGAACTCTGCGTCGTGAAGTGTCCGATGGCCGCCAAGGGCGCGCTGAAGATGGTGGAGCAGATTCCGCTCCGCAAGCAGGAGGCCGAGAACTGGAAGTTCTTCCTCTCGCTGCCGGAAGTCGACCCCGCGAAGCTCGACACGAAGAAGCTCCTCGACAGCCAGCTCAAGCGTCCGCTGTTCGAGTTCTCCGGCGCCTGCGCGGGCTGCGGCGAAACGCCGTACGTCAAGCTCCTCACGCAGATCTGCGGCGACCGCCTCCTCATCGCGAACGCGACGGGCTGCTCGTCGATCTACGGCGGCAACCTGCCGACGACCCCGTACTGCCAGCGCGCCGACGGCCGCGGCCCGGCGTGGTCGAACTCGCTGTTCGAGGACAACGCGCAGTTCGGCCTGGGCATGCGCGTGTCGGCGGACAAGCTTCACGGCTACGCGATGGAGCTCGTCGGCAAGGCGCTCGCGAGCGAGAAGACGCCGGCGGACATGAAGGCGTGCCTGGAGAAGATCCAGAAGGTCGACCAGTACGACGAGAAGGGCCAGGGCGTCGAGGAGATGCGCGCGCTCGTCACGGAGCTCAAGGGCTATCTCGACGCCGGCTGCGCGGCGGGCTGCACGCTCTGCGCCCAGCTCAAGGCGGTCGCGGACAACCTGGTTCGCAAGTCGGTCTGGATCCTGGGCGGCGACGGCTGGGCCTACGACATCGGCTACGGCGGGCTTGACCACGTGCTCGCGCAGGGCCGCAACGTCAAGATCCTCGTCATGGACACGGAAGTGTACTCCAACACGGGCGGCCAGGCCTCCAAGGCGACGCCGATCGGCGCCGTGGCGAAGTTCGCGGCGGCCGGCAAGAAGCAGGCCAAGAAGAACCTCGGCCTGATGCAGATGCAGTACAAGAACGTGTACATCGCCTACGTGTCGATGGGCGCGAACCCGGCCGCGACGGTCAAGGCCTTCAACGAGGCCGAGAACTACGACGGTCCCGCGCTAATCATCGCCTACGCGCACTGCATCGAGCAGGGCCTTCTCACGAAGACCGGCCCGGCGCACCAGAAGGTGGCGGTCGACTCCGTCCACTTCCCGCTGTGGCGCTACAACCCGGACGTCTCGGCGCAGGGCAAGAACGGTCTGACGATCGATTCCCGCGACATGAGCGACACGGTCTCCTTCTCGGAGCGCGCGCTGTCGAAGGACATGGGCGAGAACCGCTTCAAGCAGCTCGTGAAGATTGCCGGACCCGACGCGGCCAAGGCGATGCTCGACAAGGCCGAGGCCGGCTTCAAGGAGAACTACAAGCTCCTGACCGAACTCGCCAAGCTGCCTGAGCTGTAAGCGAACCTGCGGCGACGCCGCAGAAAACGCCAGCAGGGCCGCCGCGCATGATGCGTGGCGGCCCTGCTGTTTTGTGTATTTTCCGAATTTCCGTCTTGCGTTGGGATAGGGTTCTGTGGTAGACTGTTCCCAGAAATTCAAAGAGGGGCGTCTGGGTGACTGGGCGTCCCGATGAAGCCGAAACAAGGCGGATTCTTTCTGGATGCGTTAGCGGGCGGTCATCGTAATCGTAAAATTACGGCTCTTCTGCTGACAGTCGAGGACACGTTTGAGGCGCGTGAAGGAAGGATGAGGCTGCGTCACGGTGGTTTTTTCGGAGTGCGTCTGCATTCCTTGCCGAAAGGCGCCGGGGCCGGATTCGCGCAAGCGGGTCTGGCCCTTGGTCATTCTTTGAGGACGGTTATGAAGAAGCATTGGTTTTTCGATTTCGACGGTACGCTCTGCGATACGGAGGCGGACATCAAAGTGGCTTGGCGTTCGGCGCTTGCGGCCTTGGGGCGGTCCTGTCCGCAGTTTGATCGGGTTTACAAGACGGGCCCTACCCTCGATCAGGTCACGCATATGTTGTTCTCGGACGCCACGCCGGAACTGGTCGAGCAGATTCGCGGACAGTTCCAGCGTTTCTACGACACGAGCACGTTTCCTTCCACGAAACCTTACCCATGGATTCCGGGATGGCTGGACGATTTGAAACGTCGAGGCTGCTGTATCTACGTGGCGACGAACAAACGCTACGCGCCGCTTCGCCCGCTGATGGCGAAGTTGGCGTGGGCGGATTTCTTCGACGGTTTCTATGCGTTTGATATGTATCCGGGCGAGAGATTGAAAAAGGCCGATCTTCTGTTGCGCGTGATGCGCGAGCGGGGCATTGATCCGGCGGACGCCGTGATGGTGGGCGATACGGCAGGCGATGTGGAAGCCGGCCGTATCGCGGGCTTGGCGACGATTGGCTGTACGTGGGGGTACGGGACACGGGAGGAATTGGAGGATGCCGATGAAATCTATGACGAAAGCCGCTTTTCTTGAACGGGCCGCCGAGGTGTTGGACGTCGCGTCCGTTTCGGAGACGACTCGTTTCCGCGAACTGCCGGGTTGGTGTTCCCTTCAGGCGTTTGGTTTGCTCGTGCTGCTTGAAAACGGATGCGGCGTACCGATGGATCTCGCACGTTTCGGGACGTTCCAGACGCTGGGGGAACTCTACGATGCCTGTTGAGAAGCGAATTTTCGAGCGTGATCGTGCCGCGCGTCGGCGTCTGGCGGTGCGGGTGACGCCGGGACTTCCCGTGGATGGCGATCCGATGGAACTGCGCCGTCCCATCCCCGAACTCGGCGGTGTCATGCGCACAGTCGTAAACAATCTGCTCGTGGAGAAAAATCCTTTCTTCGATGTGGTCTGCGCCCGCTGGGCGGAACTCTTTCCGTCCTGCGCCGCCCGGCCGGGGCGTTTTCAGGATGGCCGCCTCTTTCTGTATGTTCGTTCATCGGGGCAGGTGTTCAGTCTGCGTTCCCGCCTGCCGAAAATCAAAAAAGCGCTCGCCCTGCTGCCCGAAGCGCCGGCTCGCTTTTCCGTCCATCTTGAAATCCACGCCACCGCCGCATTTATATAAATGCGGCGGGGCGTATAGTGTTGTCGTGGCCGTTCACGAGAAAAACAGAAAGTTCGTCGCCGCCGTCCGGAAGTGCGCCCCCGTCGTCCTCGCCGCGCTCTGGGCGGCGCCGTTCATCCA
>CAYZYQ010000082.1:0-13799 GCA_964482645.1 uncultured Lentisphaeraceae bacterium
GCGGTTCATTCGCCGTTTCCGCGACTTTTTCACGAACGAATTCCACCATTCTATTCGGTTGGGCTACGACCTGTTCCATGGCATCTCTCCTTAACGATTAACGGCATTATAGCATGTTTCGGACCCGACGGGACGTTAAACAAAGAATACACCTTTATCCTGGAAAACCCGAGATAAGGGTGGCGGCATGAAGATAAAGAATCCGCTGGTTCGCGGAACCGCGAAAACGCAGAGAGACGTCTTTTAGCTCCTCGATGAACGGACCGTCCACGAGCACGTCGACGAGCGACAAAAACTCGTCCGTGACATCCGTCCGCCAACGACTGGGAGCGAGAAGGTCGCGCTCGTAGACACAGCCCGTGTAGCACCAGACCGTCTTGCCCGGCACTTCCGCCTGGACGCGGCGGAGAAATGGGACGAGCGCACGCTGGTTAGCGGGTTCCATCGGATCGCCGCCGAGAAGAGTCAACCCGGCAATCCATGGATGGTTGAGTTCGGCGAGAATCAAATCCTCCGTTGCACGGGTAAACGGCCGCCCGGCCGCGAAGTCCCACGTCGACGTATTGAAACACCCCTTGCAATGATGCGTACAACCTGAAACGAAAAGCGACACGCGTACGCCGTCGCCGTTCGCGATGTCGCTCGTCAGGATTTCGCAGTAGT
This sequence comes from uncultured Lentisphaeraceae bacterium, assembly GCA_964482645.1. Classification (GTDB taxonomy): domain Bacteria; phylum Verrucomicrobiota; class Kiritimatiellia; order RFP12; family UBA1067; genus RUG572. The sequence goes on from CAYZYQ010000082.1 coordinate 664, forward strand.
TCATGTCGCCGACGCGCTCTGCCCGGACTCGCGCCCGCAGACGGACTGCGAAACATGCAGAACGCGCTCTTTGATTTCCTGCGTCCGCCCCTGATTCCAATACTGCGACCCGATGTAGCCACACGTACGCCGCGCCACGTTCATTCGGTTCTGATCCGTGTTGCCACACTTGGGACACTTCCAGACGAGTTTGCCGTTCGCATCCTTCACGACCTGAATCTCGCCGTCGAAACCGCACACCTGGCAGTAGTCGCTCTTCGTGTTCAACTCGGCGTACATGATGTGGTCGTAGATGAACTTCATAATCGCGAGCACGGCAGGAATGTTCGCCTGCATGTTCGGCACCTCCACGTAGGAGATGGCGCCGCCGGGCGAAAGCTTCTGGAACTTCGATTCCAGTTCAAGCTTCTTGAACGCATCAATTGGCTCGGTCACGTGGACATGGTAGCTGTTCGTAATGTAATTACGATCCGTGACGCCCTTGACGATGCCGAAACGCTCCTGAAGACACTTTGCGAACTTGTACGTCGTGGATTCGAGCGGTGTACCGTAGAGGGAATAGTCGATGTTCTCGGCGGCCTTCCATTTGCGCGTGTACTCGTTCAGACGCTGCATGATGTCAAGACCGAGGATTTCGCCATTGAACTCCGTCAGTTTCTGACCGATGAGAGCGTAGACGGCCTCCCAAAGACCGGCGTAGCCAAGCGACAACGTCGAATACCCACCGTGGAGGTATTTGTCGATCTTCTCGCCCTTCTTCAGGCGCAACAGGGCGCCATGCTGCCAAAGGATTGGCGCCGCGTCCGACAACGTCCCGGACAGGCGTTCGTGACGGCACTGGAGTGCACGATGGCAGAGTTCCAGACGCTCGTCAAAAATCTTCCAGAACTCCGTCAGACGCCGTTCATCGCCCGCACCCGACCCGGCCGCCTGGACGGCCGAGAGCGCGATGTCCACGAGGTTCACCGTCACGACACCCTGGTTGAAACGACCGTAGTATTTCGGTTTCCCGTTCTCATCGATGTACGGCGTGAGGAAACTGCGGCAGCCCATGCAGGTGTAACAGTGGCCCTCGCCCGCTTTGTCCACCTTGTCCGCAAGCATGATCTTCTCGGAGATGTAGTCCGGCACCATGCGCTTGGCCGTGCACCGGGCGGCGAGTTCGGTAAGATACCAGTAGGGGGCGTCCTCCGTAATATTGTCCGCCTCCAGTACATAGATGAGCTTCGGGAACGCGGGCGTCACGTAGATGCCGACCTCGTTCTTGACACCCTCGATGCGCTGCTTCAGGACTTCCTCGATGATGACGGCGAGATCCTTCTTCTCCTGCTCGTTTCGCGCCTCATTGAGGTACATGAACACGGTGATGAACGGTGCCTGCCCGTTTGTCGTCATGAGCGTGACAACCTGGTACTGGATCGTCTGGACGCCACGCACGATTTCGTCGCGGACGCGCTTTTCGACAATCCGCCGCTTCTGCTCGGCCGCCAGTTCCACGCCGACGGCCTGAAACTCAGCCTCGACCTCCTGTGAAATCTTGTCGCGGCTCACCTGAACGAACGGCGCAAGGTGCGTGAGCGTGATCGACTGCCCGCCATACTGGTTCGACGCCACCTGCGCGATGATCTGCGTGGCAATGTTGCAAGCCGTCGAGAACGAATGCGGCCGGTCGATCTGCGTACCGGAAATGACCGTGCCGTTCTGCAACATGTCCTCCAGGTTCACGAGATCGCAATTGTGCATCCGCTGCGCGTAGTAGTCCATGTCGTGAAAATGGATCAACCCTTCCTCGTGCGCCTGAACGATGTCCTCGGGCAACAGAAGGCGCTTGGAAACGTCCTTCGACACGGCACCGGCCATGTAGTCGCGCTGCGTGGAGTTGACGACGGGGTTCTTGTTCGCGTTCTCCTGCTTGGCCTCCTCGTTCGTACAGTTGATGAGCGAGAGGATTTCGCCGTCCGTCGTGTTCTTGCGACGTTTGAGATCCTGCACAAACCGGTACTTGATGTACCGCTTCGCAATGGCGCTGCCGCCCGCCTCCATGATCTTCGTCTCGACGACGTCCTGAATCTCCTCCACGCCCAACGCACGATCATGCGCCGCCGCAAAACCCTCGATTTCAGAGGCGATGCGGTCAATCCGCGCCTCCGTGAGCTTGTCCGCATCATCAACGGTCGCATTCGCCTTCCGAATGGCCGCCGCAATCTTGGCCGAATCGAAAGGTTCTTCAACACCGTTCCGCTTGATGATGTTCATCGCTCTCAGTCCTGTTTTAAATTTTTAATCGAAATTTCTCACTTACACCGAACGGGCGTCCACACACGCGCACAGAAACCCTTCGGACGAAAAACGCCGTGTATGATAACACAGCGCAGGCGTTCGGTCAATCCCCGAAATCAATATCTTGTGTTTTCTTCGCCAACAGCCAACTAGATGTTGTGTTTTCCAAGAAACAAGCCGAAATTACGACTTTTACCTGCCCCCATCTTTTCTCGCCCGTCCCCCCCGCTCACGAGGCCGTGAAATGGAGGAACAACCAGACGCCTCCCGCCGCCGCCGCCAACAGGGCGGCGACGAGAATGACGATCAACCCCGCGCTCATGCGGTTGATGCTCTTGACGACGAACGGGCCGTCCATGTCGAGCTTCTCCATCGCCTCCCGGCGATTCGCCCCCTCGACGTAGTGCGTCTGTTTCTTCCCGTCGAGACCGTAACCCGTAATGGCGTACGTCCGCTTCATCCGCGATTGGCCTCAATCTTACGCCAGACGTTACCGTTTTGCGACGAGGCGACGACCGCCTCGACGAACTTCATGCCGCGCACCCCCGCCTGCACGTCGGGGAAGTCGAGCTCCAGCTCCGTCGGCGCACGACCATCCATCTTCGCGCGAATCGTGTCGGCGAAGTTGAGGTAGTTGTTCGCGAACGCCTCCAAGAACGCCTCGGGATGCCCCGCCGGCGTCCGCGTGCACCGCGCCGCCGCCGGCGAAACCGCCGCGACGTACGGGTTGCCGCGCTTCCACTTCTCCTCCGGCGCGGCGGGATTGTAGACCGTGAGAAAATGCGGATCCTCCTGCCGCCAGGCAAGCGCCTTCTTGTCGCCGTACACGCGGATGCGCAGACCGTTCTCCTCGCCCGTCGAAATCTGCGAGGCGATCAGCACCCCCTTCACGCCGTGCTCCATGCGCAGTAGCACGTCGCCGTCGTCGTCCAGCGCCCCGCCCACGAAGTTCGACAAGTCGCTCAAAACGTCCACGATCTTCAGCCCCGTCACGTACTCGGCCAAGTTCGCCGCGTGCGTGCCGATGTCCGCCATGCAGCCGGAAATGCCGCTCTTCCGGGGATCCATGCGCCACACGAGACGTTCGACCGACGTGTTCTTCGGGTCGACGCGGCGCATCCATCCCTGCGGATACTGGACGACGACCTTCGACACCGTGCCAAGGTCGCCGCGGGCCACGAGGTCACGCGCGAGCTTGACCATCGGATAGCCCACGTACGTGTGCATCACGCCGAACACCAGCCCCGTCCGCGCAACGAGCGCCGCCAGCTCCTCCGCCTCGGCGGACGTCATCGTCATGGGCTTTTCGCACATCACGTGGAACCCGGCCTCCAGACACGCCTTTGCAATCGGGAAATGCGTGAAGTTCGGCGTGCAGACGGCCACGCAGTCGATGCGGTCGCCCGCCGGCCGCGCCGATTCGCCGACAATCATGTCCGTGTACGTGTCGTAGACGCGGGCCGGGTCAAGCCCCAGCAGACGCCCCTGTTCGCGCCCACGTTCCGGCACGACGTCGAACGCGCCCGCCACAAGGTCGATGCCGCCGTCGATCCGCGCCGCGATGCGGTGGACGTTCCCGATGAACGCGCCGATGCCGCCGCCGACCATGCCCATTTTCAAACGCTTCATGCCCGTGTCCCTTCTGCCGTTGCGTCACTTGATGCGGATGACGCGCTCCTTGACGAGTTCCTTCGGTTCGCCGATTTCGATGCGCGGCGCGTGGGCGAGGAGATAGTCCTCCGCCGCCTTGCACCACAGCCCCTTATTCGCCGAGCAAATACGGTCGAGTTCGGCGTAGAGCGGATCGGTCTTCCCCTTCTCCGCGAAGTCGGCGATCGCGACCATCGGCAGCTTGAGGTGGGTGTAGACGAGACGCTTGCCGCCGGGAATCTTCGGCAGGTCGAGCGTCGCCTGCGCGGCGGAATCGAGGCCGCCCACGTGCGTGATCATCACTTCGGGGTGGAGGATGCCCTTGCCGATCCAGTCCACGGAATCGGCCATGTCCTTCACGTCGCCGCCGGAGTTCGCCACCACGTGATGCATCATGTAGTGGACGTTGTAGAAATTGAAGGACGCCATCAGATGCTGGTCGGTCGGCCCGGCGAAGAAGTTGAGGCAGCCGCCAAAGCCAAGGAGGTCGGAACACTGCGTGATCAGCGCGGGGACGGCGGCGAAGAGGAAGATGTCGTCGTAGCCGCCGCCCGTCGACGTGGGATTGTCGGCGCGCGCATCGTCCACGAGGTTGTACGCCTTGAGCGTCGCAACCGGATCGGCGACGTCCTTCGTGTTGAGGAAGTGGAGTTCAACGCCGTTCAGTTCACCGTCGGCGCGGCCGGCCGCATAGGCGAGACCGAACATCCGCGCCGCGCGGGCGAGGCGCGCATCGTCGACGTCCGTCACCACGAGACGGCGCGGACGCTTTTCCGGCGAATGGCAGGCGATGTCGATGCAGCCCAGTCCCATCGCACCGCAGCCCGCGAGCAGGAGCATCGTGCCCTTGTCGACGATGCCGACTTCAAGGTCGTGCGAACAGAAGGCGTTATGGTAGTTCGTGCGGAACGCGGAGACGATGCAGGAAATCGGCTCCGCAAGCGAACACTGGAAGTAGGACGCACCGTCGTAGGGAAGGAGACAACCCATCTCCATGACGATGGAGGGAAGGTAGACGTGCGTCGTGTCGCCGCCGATCGTGTGCCAGGCGTAGCCGACCGTTTCAAGTTCGTGCCCGGGAATGTTGAGCGCGGGCTGGAGGGCGACGCGCTGGCCGACGTGGAACTGCCCCTGCCATTTCGTACCGACTTCACGGACGACGCCGGAGACTTCGTGACCAAACATCGTCGGGCGCGTGGCGATGTCGCGCGGTACGCGCTTGTGCCCCGTGCCCAATGAGAGCGCCTTGTAGTCGCTCAGACAAATCGTGTTCGTGACGAGCTCGACGACGATCCCCTCGTCGCCCGCGCCTTCCAATTCAATATCTTCCAGACGGGCATCCGCCGCGCCATAGAGCCTCCAGGCTTTCGCTTTCATTTCATTCAGTCCTTCTTGAAGTCAACTTGCGTTTCACGCGACCGCCATTATACCAAAAACGCCCGACGAGTGAATCATCTCTCTCCCCCATCGCTTGGAAAGTTGGCGCGAAACGGAAAAGGAGGCGTCTATTTGAACCGGTAGAGGCGGACGGTTTCGGGCGGGATGGACACCGTGGCAGGGAACGCCGTCTCGCCGCCCGCAACGCATTCAACCGCCCGCGTCCGATTCGACAACGGCCGCAACGCAGCGTTTACTGTCTTGTCCGACGAATTCCAGACCGTTACGTAGTCTGCGCCGAACTGTTCGACGAACACGCCCGTGCTCGCCGCTTCCAGTAGTGTTCCGATCGGCCGCCACCCGGCCTCTGAAACGGCCCGTTGAAGCGGCCCGTACTTCTTGAAGAATGGACGGTGCCGGTTGTAGATTTCGGGCCGCGAGAAGTAGTGACCGCCCGAGGCGTTCGGCGAGAAGAAACTGGACATTAACCCATAGGCCAAACACCGTTGGAAATACTTTTCCACCATCGCGTCCGTCAAATTCTCGAACTTCACGTTCTGAAGGAAGCAGTAGGGCTTGCCGTACGACATCGCCATGCGATAGAGGAGGTCGCGGTCGCTTTGCGGACTCCACGCACCCTCGCCGTTGTGAATCCACTTCGTCTCCTGTCCGCCCATGTCCACGAACGGAATGAGCCACGGCCAGGAATACGGCGCACCGTTTGCCTGGATGAGTTTGCCCCGTGCATGGACGCGGTCGGCCACGGCACGGACGTACTCGTAGATCGCCAACGCCGTGGCGACGCCCGGCCGCTTCGTCCCCGTCGCCCAGCAGAGCGGCGTTTGCGCGTATTTGAAATTTTCGCGGCGGAAGTCGAGACGCGGCGGCAGATGGCATTCGGCGGAATCGATGTATTCGCCGTCGACACCGACGGGGAAGTCCGCCGCATGACGCGCATCGAACGCCGGCCCGGTCAGTTTGGTCTGGTAGTCCCCGCCAGGAATGCCCGGCAGGGCGTTCATGTTCCAACAAGCCCCCTTGCACCAGGGCTGGTCGCAGAGACGTCCCGTGATCCGACCGTCCTCGTCGTGGTACGTCGCCGCCCGCCAGGCACGTGCGTAGGCATGGCCTTTCGCAGCCAGGCCATCGGCCATCGTCTGCGCGTCCGCCAGCGTGACGGCGTTCGTGGCCTTCATCGCCATCCACCAGCTCGTCGGCTCGGTGTAGTGGAACGTAAGAATGTCGTGCGCATCGTCCCACGCCGTCTCGCCGTCACCCTCCTTAATGCGGAATCCGAAGTCCTCCCACCCCTCGACTTTGCTGATGGGCGCAAACGCCATCCAGATACCATGTCGCTTGATACGAACCTTGTAGGCGTCCGGGAAAATCGTCGCATAGCGGGCCAGCGCCCCGCGAAACCCCGTTTCGCCGGGCGCACGGAAAGAAACGAATCCGAAACGCGCCGACGGCTTTTCCCGTGTGAAACCGATGTCGAACGCGATGAAGAGCCGCCGTAGACGACCATTGCCAACGACGCGAAAGATGGCCGGCGCGGCGGGGTCGTAGCCGAGCGCATGGACGCGCCCACCCGCGCGAACGGCGCCGAACGGCCAACGCGACAGGCCTTGCGCACCACAACCGGGATTCATCGTGTTGCGGTACTGTCCCGCACCCATCGGCAGTTCCGTGCGCGGATCGTCGAGCCACGTGAGCGCACCCGCCGGCAGCGGCTGCGAGTAGACGAACGTGACGGCGCGGTCGCGGCCCGTCGTCTCGTCGAGCGCCACATCGAAAAACGTCACATCGTCCTGCACCCGGCGTTTCACGGAGACACGCACACCCTTGACCGTCGCACCGTCGGACACGGCCGTCCAGCCGTCGCCATCACGCGCGGCGTCGTGCAACAGAAAGGCCGGCGCGTCCGTCGGATCGGCCACCTGCACGGGCGTTGTATCGAATGTCGCGAGGTCATTTCGCGGATACGTCATCATGCGCAGATTGCGAAACCGCACTCGGCCTGCATGGCGGCGGTAGAGGAGATAACAGGCAACGCTCGCCACGGGCTTGTCGGGATTCACCACCACGACGCCCTTCTGCCAGCCACGCGCCGCGTCGAGCGCGAACGGATGGCACTGTCCATAGAGGTAGGTGCCGTCCGTATACGCGACATCGAGATAGAGCGAATAGTCGAAATCCGATCCACCCACGTTGACTTCACATCGCGATTCGACCGACATGGAAAACGGCTGCGCCGTCGTCTGATTGAGGACGATCCGCCGTGTGGCGCCATTGGGCAACGTCGCGTCCGCCCCATTGTCGAAAATCCATTCGTCCCCCTCATACGCGCACTTCGGCGCCGTGCGAAGAAGCGCGTGCAACCCTTTTAGCGGAACAACGGCTTCCCGCCCCGACAGGGCGTTCACGCCACGATAGACTTCGCCTGCGACAATCTCGCCCGCCACGACGGACAACGGCAATCCCAGAAACAAACCCCACAGGCCACAAACGGCCATCCACGTGTTTTTCATATGCGAATCCTAGCCGGAGAGTGGAGCGGGCGATGGGAATCGAACCCACGTAAGAAGCTTGGGAAGCTCCTATTCTGCCATTGAATTACGCCCGCGAAGACGTCGACAACCCGTCTTGCGACAGATTGGCGGAAAGGGAGGGATTCGAACCCCCGATACCTTGCGGTATGCATGATTTCGAGTCATGTGCATTCAACCAGGCTCTGCCACCTTTCCGTCGGCAACAGTCGGGGAGTATATCAATTCTCGCCCGTGCCGTCAAGGGGCGCATTCTGGAATTTTTTTAGAACGCAGTTCATTGTAATAGACGACCCAACATATCGACATCTCATTTCCCCGTCTTTTCCATAATCACCTGCTCGCACGCCTTAATTTTACGGTCCAGATCTTTCCCCTCGAACCCAGCCTCTTTTGCCGTTTTCAACATCTTGTAGGCATTTGCTAGAGAGAACTCATATCCATCAGAGCCCGTATAATACTTGCATCCGACAATATAGCAGGCCTCGCCATTACCGGATTTGGCAGCCTTCCATAGCCACTCAGCCGCCGCCTTCTTATCTGAAAAGAACATTCCATCGCCATTCCGTAAACGCTTAGACCATGCCATCTGAGCGTCTGCATTACCCAAGATTGCGGCCCGCTCGTAATATCTATTGGCGGCCTTCTGATCTTTTTCCACGCCTTTCCCCATTCGCAGCATCTCGGCAACGACAAACAGTGCACGAGGACTGTTTTGCGCGGCCGCCTTTTCAAAATATGAATACGCCCTTGTCACGTCCTCGGCAATGCCATCTCCGAGAATCAGCATCTCTCCGACTTTATACTGCGCAACCATATTACCTGCCTCTGCGGCTTTGAGATACCATGAATATGCCAGAGGAAGATTCTTTTTGATAACGGCATTACCGAAATAATACGTCGAGGCTATTTTAAGTTGAGATTCTTCATCACCGGCAGACGCGCTCTTCAACGCCTCGGCCGATGCACAAACAACATCCAGGCGCTTCTTGTCCGAATCCGACAGAAACCCTTCTTTGCCATGCATCTCCGTCAACAGTTCACTGACTCGTGAGGCCACGCCCTCGTTCAGAGAATCAATCAGCCGTTTAAACAAGTTGGCTGCGTTTGCTTTCTCTGCCGTTTCTTTTCGGATGCGTTCTTCTGCAGCCTGCCGTTCGCGTTCGATCCGAAGGGCCTCCTGTCGCTGACGTTCTTGCTCTTCAGCAATTTTGCGCTGTTTCTCCTCCTCGGCTTTTCGTAACGTTTCCTCGTGTGCTATCTCAATTTGCCGCTTTCGATTTTCTTCGGCAATCCGCTTTCTCCTTTCCTCCTCCAGCGCACGCTCTTCCTCGGCTTTCTGCCGCGCAAGTTCCAAACGCTTCTTTTCGTTCTCTAAATCAATCAACCTTTGCCGCTCGGCTTCTTCCTTTTGAACAGCCTCCTGACGCCGAAGTTCCAATTCGCTTCGTCTGTTCTCCTCCTCCAGCCTCTTCCTTGCAATTTCGTCGGCACGATTCTTTTCCTCAAGAGCCTTCTGCGCAGCTTCAGCTTTCCGAACCTCGGCCAGTTTAACAGTGTTTTCACGTTCAATGCGTTCGCTTCTTTCGCGCTCAAATTCGCGCTGTTTTTCGAGTTCAGCCACACGCCTTGCCCTTGCCGAATCCTGCCAGTTCTCAAGTCCCCAACCGATAACGACTAGAATGGCAAGAACAATGAGCGCTCTCATGAGAATCGCCCGCGTCCTCGCATTGACACGTTCCTTTTCGATGCGCACACGATCCGCTGCGGCGAGACGTTCCCTTTCATCCAACTCAAGTTGACGACGACGTTCTTCATCCCTCTTTGCCGCCTCAACTATCCGCAACTCTTCAACCTCACGCCGCCTTACCTCTTCTGCCGCCTTCCTCGCGTTTTCCGCCAAGAGTTCCTGATATCGTTCCTGCGTGTCCTTTTCGTACACATCAATCGTCGGACCCAAGATAGGGAATCGGTCTCGAATGCCATTCCACAATTTGGCATCCATCCGCAACTCAACACGCCTGGCCAGCAACGGAGCCAAGATCTCAAGAAATCGGCGCCCCTCACTATTTACAACCTCATGCCTGGAGATGACCTCTTCGTACAAAACGTCGACAATCGCAACCTTCGACTTCAATTCCTCAAGAAGCTGCTTATGCTTGGCAAGGTTCTGATCAAACTGTGACATGTCGACGGGCTTTTTCACCGCCGTGATATCAGAAGCAATCGAATCTAGTTCCTCAATAAGGCCTACGGGACTACCGTACAGGTATTCTGAGTACACCTTCATGACCGGCAAAACCCCTTCCGTCGTGTATCCTTCAGCCGGACGCCCGTCCGCCGTGGTTTTACTTACAGACGCAACAGCGACCACTGGCAAGTCTGAGTAGAGGGCGTAAATCATCGGCCACTTCTTTTGCAAAACACCCGAAGACCCGCCCAGCGTCTCAAGCTCTTTTCTGTAAAGATCGGCCTGAGTCAGGGCGATCAAGACTCCGACGTCCTTATGGAGACTCTTTCTGACAAAATCCAACAATCCACGTGTAACCCACGTAGATTCAATGTCATCAGCAAAGATGCTCTGGTCTTCCTTGTCACGAAAGAGTTCATTCATCGCAACCAAAACGACGACAAAATTTGCGTCAATCAAGTAGGAAACCAACGTCTCGGCGGCTTCTCTGTTCTGCGCATTCACCCCTTCGTCGCGGAAAGCCGCACGAAACACTTCTCCGCCAAACTCAAGCATCTCCACATCCGTCACCCCACCATTTCTTACATGCAACGCCCATTTAAGCGAAGTCGGAGTATTCCATGTCGCATCAGGCCACTCATGCTTAACCCTCATTTCATAATTGCGCATTTCGGTAAACTTATGCGCCTCTTGATTTTCAGGGATAAGCCAACTTGACTGATTAGGCCTTTGTCCAACACGGAAATAATCCGACAACGAAGCCATAAATACCGTCTTGCCGCTCTGTTGGCAACCGACAATCGCGATTTTACTCATCCCAAATTCCCTTTCTGTATCTCCGGCCCAATCCCGACCTGTGATTTTCTTTTATTCGTCGTGCCGATAATCCGCCCGGATGATCTAATCTTTATCGAACACCCCGATATCGCCAGACAAAGACGACTTGGATCTTGTCCGCCAAGCAAATGCGTCTACGATCATGCGCAGAATTCGCGCTGCCATATTGCGCTTTTTCGCCGTGAGTTCCGTCGATGGCGCAACCTCTGCACTCAAAAACGAATCCTTTTCCGTGCGGGCAACATTCTGCGCGAAACTTCTAGTTTGTACCGTTGGCTGAGGTGCGTTTATTGACGCATACCGAGACATCGTGGTTGAAACACATACCTGCCACAGGCGGTTTTCTTCAAAAACGATCTCCTTGCCATGCCATGTCGCGACGTTGGATCTGAAGAAACGCCAGTTCAGACCGAGTTGATTATATTTACTTAAGAAATCCCCCAAACAAGAAAAGTCAATGTTCTTTGGACAAGCCCCCTTCTGAAACGATGCGACAACCGACTCTTCCACGACGCTAGATTCCGGCCCCGAATACGCGATTTCTTCTGGGGGCGTTCGATTGGGAACAGAAAAGAATGCATCCTTCTCAAGAAAGTGCTTGAAATGAACCTTAGACCAATCCTCTCTCGGGATAAACGCCACTGCATAATACCGCGCGGCTCTATTTGCAGAATCCCAGTTGGCTGCTCGAATCGCCGAAAATAGTGCGACGATATTACCGTCATAGATCACGCCCTGAACGTAGTCGCCAGCCCCCATCCCTTCGGGATAGACTGACGTAATGACACTGCCATATCGGGCCAGTTGCGTCTCGCTCATTCCTTCCGGCAGGGTCGACCATTTGTAACCGTGATTTGCCGTAAATACAGAGACCTTGAACGTCATAAAAACACACGCTCCCTCTCAGCCATTGTTTGCAAACCGTAGTTCGCCGTTGGCACAGGTCACAACGATGGGCTTCGACTTGTCAAGTCCTCCATCCAACAACTGAACGCTCAACGGGTTCACGACATACTCATCAATTGCTCTTTTGACTGGACGCGCCCCATACTCGGGGATATAACTTTTTTCCGCGAGCAGCTCAATCGCCTGCTCGTCAAAAGAGATTCCGATTTCTCGCTTGTCCAGCTTCTTTCGGAAACTGCCTAACTGAAGTCTCACGACCTGGGCGATCTCCTCGCGCGTCAAGGGCAAGAACATGACGATTTCGTCTATGCGGTTGATGAACTCCGGCGCTACACGACGTTTCAATTGCTCAATGACCGCCGATTTTGTCTGTGCGACAATCGCCTCACTCAACTCGGATTGCAGAAGATTCTCCCGAATCACATCCTGCCCCATATTGGACGTCATGATGATAATCGTGTTTTTGAAATCAATCGTCCGTCCCTGTCCGTCGGTCATACGTCCATCATCAAGAACCTGCAACAGCGTTTCAAACACTTTCGGATGAGCCTTCTCAATCTCATCGAACAGCACTACGCTGTAGGGTTTTCTCCGAACCGCTTCGGTCAGCTGTCCGCCTTGATTATACCCGACATATCCCGGCGGTGCACCAAAAAGACGCGAAACCGAATGCTCCTGCTGATATTCGCTCATGTCAATGCGCACAATCGCTTCACGACTGTTGAACAAATACTCCGACAAGGCCTTGGCCAACTCCGTCTTGCCGACGCCGGTGGACCCCAGAAACATGAACGACCCAATCGGCTTCCCCGCGTCATTGAGACCGACCCGATTCCGGCGGATGACCTTGGCAACGGCCGATATCGCTTTTTTCTGCCCGACAACGGACTCGCCGAGAAGCGTTTCAAGCCGGAGCAGATTCTGTATCTCATCCGCCTTCAGCCTGGAGACGGGAATGCCCGTCCAGGATTTGACCACTTCCATGATGTCTTCTGCGTCTAACGACGTCTTCAGGAGATGTTCACCATTGCCATCGATTTCCGACGTCAACGCTTCTATGGACTCCTGGACGGTCTTTATCTTTCGGTCGATTTCAACGACTTCGGCAAATCGCTGGGTCTGCTCGGCTGCCTCTCTGTTTGCCTGTAGATCAACGATATCGTCATGAAACGACTGCAACTGCTCAAACTGTACACGCTCGTTCTGCCACTTCGCATTCAGGACATTCTCTTTTTCCCGAAGGTTTGCAATCTCGACTTCCAATGCGGCAGACGCCTTCCCCGTATTGCCGTCCTGTTTAATGCTTTCGAGTTCAACCTCCTTGTTGCGGATCGTTCGCGTAAGTTCGT
>CAYZYQ010000083.1:0-13099 GCA_964482645.1 uncultured Lentisphaeraceae bacterium
GGATGTAGGCCGTCTTGTCGACGTAGTAGTAGCCCTCCTCGCGGATGATCTTGAAGTCCTTGAGACCGTAGGGAATTTTCAGTCGTCGTTCCATGTCTGCCATTCTACCATTCCCCGCCGTTCCGCGTCAATCAAGACATTCCTTCCCGCCACCTGTCCGCACGGATTGAACAGAAGCCGCGCAGCTCGCCCCTCTCCGTTAGATTGCGCGTATTGTAGCATATCGGGCGGCTCGTGGCACTTGGCTGAACGCCAAGATTCCCGAACCGCCCGAAACGCACGTCCGTTCCGTACTTACTTCTGCTCGGATGAAGCGCCGCTCTCCTTCGAGAACTGCGGGCGACGACCCTTGTAGCACCACATCATGATGGGCGTGGCGAGATAGATCGTCGAGAACGTGCCGCTGACCACGCCGAAAAGCATCGTCAACGCGAAGTCGAAGATCGAGCCGTCGCCGAACGCGAAGAGGGCGAGCACGGCGAAGAACGTCGTGAGCGACGTGATGACCGTACGACCCAGGCACTCGTTCAACGCGCGGTTGCAGAGTTCCTTGAACGGCGTCTTCTGATCCTTGCGGAGATCTTCGCGGATACGGTCGAAGACGACGATCGTGTCGTTCACCGAATAACCGACGATGGTCAACAACGCCGTGACGACGAGCAAGGACACCTGACGGCCGCAGAGTGAGAAGAGTCCGAGCGAGATGAACGCATCGTGGGCGAGCGCGACAATCGCGCCCACGCCGAAGCCCCACTCGAAGCGGAACGCGACGTAGATCAGAATCGCGCAGAGCGAGAGGATGACGGCCCACGCACCGGACTTCTTCAAGTCCGCACCGACGGTCGAACCCACTTCGTCCACGGACACCTGCTGGATGTTCGCATCCTTAAACGCATCCTGGAGGAGCTTCGTGACATGGCCCGCGACGTCCTTCACGCCCTTGTCCACGACGCTCTCCGCCGTGTAGCCCGTCTTGACGAGCAGCGTGGAATCGCCGACGCCTTCCTGATACTGGATGACCGTGGCGTTGTCGAACGGATCAAGCACCTTGCGGATGTCGCCCACCGCCGGCTTCGCATCCTGCTTGACCGAATAGACGAGCGACGTACCGCCCGTGAGGTCAACGGCCAATACGGCGGCCGGCGTCGTGAACGCACGGAAGAAGAAGATGCCAAGAGTGAGAACGACGAGCGAGAACGCACCAATCACCATCGGACGACCGAGACGCATGAAGTCGAACTTCGGCAGCTTTGCCGCGAAATTGAACATGCGGAACGGCTTCATCGAATCGGGATTGACCGCCTTGTCGAAGATAAGGCGCGTGACGACGACGGCGGTAAACATCGAGATGATCACGCCCGCCGTGAGGGTGATGGCGTAACCGCGCACCGGCCCCGTGCCCACGATGAAGAGGACAACACCCGTGACGATCGTCGTGATGTTCGAGTCCAGAATCGCGGAGAACGCATGACCGTAGCCTTCCTTGATCGCCGTACCAGCGGAGGCCTTGCGCTCGAACTCCTCGCGGATGCGCTCGAAGATGATCACGTTCGCGTCAACAGCCATACCGAGCGTCAGGACGAGACCGGCAATGCCGGGCATCGTGAGAACAGGCAACTGGAGCGAACCCGTTCCGCCCATGGCCGCGTCCTTGGCAAAGACGCCCAGGATGTTCGCAACGAACACAAGCGCAGCCGGCAGGAGCGCGATGTCGAGGAAGAGCGCGATGTTGGCGACCATGCCGGACATCCCGTAGTAGATAGCCATGAAGATGGCCACGAGGAGGAAGCCAAGCGCGGCGGCAACCATACCCGCCTGTTTGGCGTCTTCGCCGACGGTCGGGGAGACAGCGGATTCAGCGAGGAGCTTCAGTGGCGCCGGCAACGCACCGGCATTCAAATCGTTCGCCAACTGCTGGGCCTCGGCCGCCGTGAAGTGACCCGTGATCTGGCCACGCGCACCGATTTCGCTTTGGATGACCGGCGCGGAAACGAGCGTGTCGTCAAGAATGATGGCCAGCTGGCGGCCACGGTCAGTCGGGTTCTTCGGACCGTGCGCGACGTAGTTGCGCGTGACGTCCGAGAAGAGACGTGCGCCCTTGGAGTTGAACGAAAAGGCAATCGCCAGCGAACCGCCCGTCGGGTCACGCTCGACACTGGCGGACGTCAAGTACTCGCCCGTGATCGGCTGAGGGTTGCCCTTTGAATCGCGGGACGGAGCGCTGCGGCTCACGAACGCGGCGCGGAACGAACCGTCGCCCACCTTCTCCAACATGAACTGGTAGCGCGGATCCGGCGTGTGGAACGCCGCGAGACGAGTCGCATAGCCCGGCGTGGACGCAACCTTTTCGTAGTTGGCCGCGCGGACGAAGCCCGAACCGCCACGCTCGTACCCTTCCGGGCAGGCATCCGTGGACATGAGCTTGTTCACGAGTTCATCGTTACGCGGATGCGTGAGACGGAACTCAAGGAACGCAGCGGACTGCAGGGACTTCTTCGCCGCCTTGCGCGTCGCCTCGTCAATGCCCGGCAACTGCACGAGCAGACGGTGGTCCTTCATACCCTGAATCACCGGCTCGTTCATGCCCATGCCGTCCACACGGCGGCGAACGACCTGGATGATCCGCGCGTCGCAGTTCTGCAACGTCTCGGCGATCTTGCGGTCGACCGCACCCGTCTCGTTCGTCAACGCCGGGTTGGCCGCCACGATTGTCTCGCGGAGCTTGTCCGTGTCCACGCCCAACGTGAACGACGTGCCGCCCTTCAAATCAAGACCGAAACGCAACTTCTCAGAAACCGGGATCGTTACGTAGATCGAGAAGACGGCGATGATTAGCAATGCCAGCCATTTCCAGACATCATTGCGCATCGAATCTGAACTCATCTTGTTTCCTTACTGTTTGCCTTTTTAGTAGAATGAAGAAACAGTTTATCACAACCGTTCCGCGACTTCAAGTGGCGGCGGAGAATTATCCATCCGACGACGAGCGCGTAGTAGGCGGCCAACCCGGCGGTGAAAAAGACCCACGTCGAGACGTCGTTCGACATGCCGACCTGATTGTCTTCCCCCAAGCGTACGGCGAAACCCAGTCCCACCAAGACGAGCGCAACTGCCAAAAAGACGATCACGCGCTTCGGCGTGTACGCGGTTCGTCGGGGAAGAGGCTGGCGCGTCCGAGATGCCATGGCGGAATCAGTCGATTTTCGCCCACGCCGGATAGGGCGTACGGATTTCCACTTCGTCGCCCGACACCGGGTGGCGGAAGCGGGCGGCGAGCGCATGGAGACAATGGCCGACCTGGTTCTCAACGGCGAACGCGCCGTAAAGGCGGTCGTTGATGATGTGCATCCCCGCGAATGCCAACTGGGCGCGAATCTGATGCGTAACCCCGGTGAAAATGACGATCTCCAGCAGCGTTCGCGCTTCGCCGCCAAACATCGTGTGCGCGACGGGCGTGAAACGGGTCACGGCATGAAGCGGAGCGGAGCGGACTTTCGCACGCGCCCGCGAAACGTCAATCATCCGGCAGAACGGCAAGGTGGGATCGTGGACGAGTTCGTTTTCCAGCGTCCCACCCACGGCGAACGATCCTTCCACAAGGGCGAGATACGTCTTCTTGACCGTCTGGGCGGCGAACTGGTCGCGTATCTGCGCAAACGCCGCAGCCGTTTTCGCAACGAGGACAAGTCCCGACGTGTCCGCGTCAATTCGATGAAGCGCACCCGCGAGCAACGGCTGATCGCCCACCTCCGCAACGGCGGGCCACCGCGCCACGACGCCGTTCATCAATGTGCCAGTCTCCTTGCGGGAAAGCGGCTGGACGGGCAACCCAGCGGGCTTGTCGAACGCCAGCAACGCCTCGTCCTCAAAAAGCGGTCGGGCGGCGATCGCACGGTTCGGCGCAACGCGATTATCACAAGCCTCCGCCAACCGACGAACCGCCACCGTCTCACCGCCGCGCAGTTTCATCCCCTTGATGGCTGGACGACCGTCCACCAACACGTCGCCATCGGCACACGCTTCGCGACAGAACGCCCGCGTCGACGTAGGAAACTGGACAGACAAAGCGGCATCCAACCGGATGCCGCCTTCAACTACGGTAAATGATGCGTTCTCAATCATAACGATCCGTCATAATCGAGGGCAGGGGACCCATCCCCTCCCACGAACGGTTCGACGACCACGGCAGATCCGAATCCTCGGCTGAATCTGCAATACAACCGGCCGCCAAACCCAAGGCCGCAGCGGCGAGCAGCCGCGCGGCCAATTTGAAAACGTCCTTCACCATTAGTCGGCAAACACGATGTCGCCCTTGGCCGCCGCGTCCTGCGCCCAATCGCCCAGAATGTCGGCAATGACGAGGTTCTTGCTCGGCACGAGCTGACGCAGACGGATGCGACCGACGAACTCGCCGGCGGGCCCCGCGTGACCCTTGCGGCGCAGACCCATTTCAAGCTGCGGCAACGCGCCCTGGCGCTCCGCACCCAGCATTTCCTTAAGCGCCGCATCGGAGAACTCGACGACGGCGAACATCAGCTTGTTGTCGACATGAACGAGCTTGCCCTTCTCGCCCATCGGCAGAGACGTGATGACGTTGGCCGCACCGGGGGCGGCCGCCACGGACTGAGAGGCCGCCGCCGTCACCATCTTCTTCAACTGGTCGACGAGCTTGACCTGACGAGCCAGATCTTCCTTGACGGCCTCCGTCTCGTCCTTGGCGGACTGCAACTCGTCCTTGGCGGACGCGACTTCCGCGTTGAGGTCCTCAATCTGCGACTTCGTCTTCGCAAGCTGTTCCTCAACAGCCTTCTTGGCTTCCTCGACCTCGGCGACCTTGCCCTTCAACTCTTCGATCGTCACCTTGTCCTGACGGCCTTCCGGCTTCAGCTTGTTGTATTCGTTGACGAGCGTTTCGAGCTTCGTGCGGGTATCCGCCAACTGAGCGCGGGTGGTGTTGAGCTTGGCCTGCTGCGCCTTCGCTCGATCAAAGAGCGTGTCGAGCAATTCGGCGGCCGTGCCCGGTCCCTTCTTCACGAAGTCGCCCGGATTCGCCGCGTCGGGAATCGGCTGGCCGTCGCCGCCGAGCTTGTACAGCTGACGCAACTGGACGCGCTCCTTGTCGTCCCACTTCAACGTGTCGAGGTTGGCCTCTTCGAGCTGGGCGGGATACTCCTCCAGCACGTTCTCCGTCTCCGGCGTTTCCACCAGCTTCGCCTCAACGGGCGAAACGTCCTTGCGAGCCTCGGGCGCGGTGGCCGGCTTCGCGGCGTCAACCTTCTCAATCGTTTTCGAGATGTTGACGAGATAGTCCTCTAGCTGCCGGTTGCGATCCCGCAGCAAGTCCTTCTTGCTGGACAAGTTGACCTCAAAATAAAGCGCGGCAGCCGCGACCACAAGAATCACGTAAACGAGAGCGTGCACTGCTTTGTTCATACGATAGAACCTTATTTTAGAACCTGACTTTGGATGACCCAGACCGAACCTGCGTCTTCACGGTGTATAAGGATAATGGAATTTCCGCGTTTCGGCAATAGGAAAATGAAAAAAACTTTTCAGGGGGTCAAGGGACGATGCCGCCGCCGAGCGCCTTGTAGAGGGCGATCAGGTCGAGCGTGATCTGGCCGCGGCTGATCGTCAGCGACTCTTCCAGCGTCAGCAACGAGCGCTGCGCGTCGAGCACGTTGTTGAAGTCCGCAAGACCGTTCTTGTACAAGTCGTTGGAAATGTCCACCGCCGCGCGCGCCGCCGCGACCGCGCCCTGGAGCGACTGGTAGCGGTGGTACTCCTGCGTGTAGGCGCTGTAGGCGTTGCGCGTTTCGCCGAACGCCGTCTGCACGGCGAGTTCGTACTTGAGCGCGGCCTCGGCCATCTTGGACTCCTCGGCCTTCATGTTCGCGACGAGGTTGCCGCCCTGGAAGATCGGCCAGCTGAAGCCCGGCCCGATGGACGCGAGGAACGCATCGCGGCGGAAGAACTTGTTGGCCTTCACGCTGTCAAGCCCTAGCGATCCGTTGATGAAGAAGCGCGGAAAGAGCTGGGCCGTGGCCACGCCGACGAATGCTACCTGCGCGGCGAGCTGGCGCTCGGCGAGGCGGACGTCGGGACGGCCGCGCAGCGTGTCGAGCGGAATCTCCGCGAGACGCTGCGGCGCGACGAGCCAGTCGCGCGGCGGCAGGTCTTTCAGCAGCTCATGCAACGCGCCCGGCATCGTGCCGGTGAGAATCGCGAGCGCGTTCATCAACTTCTCCTCCTGCGCGAGGAGGTTCGGAATCGTGGCGCGCGTCTGCTCGACGTTGTACTTGGCCTGGTTGACGGCGAGTTCGTCGCCAATGCCGGAATCGAGCCGCGACTTCAGAATGTCGTACGTCTCGCTCTGGAGCTTCAGGTTCGTCCGCGCCACGACGAGGCGTTCCTGCGTCGTGCGGAGCGACACGTACTGGCTGCCAATTTCGGACGTAAGGGACACCCAGGCGTCCTCCAGCGAACACTGCGCGGCGTCCAAGGTGGCGCCGGCCGCCTCGTAGGCGCGGCGCGCCCCGCCGAAGATGTCGATTTCCCACGTGGCGTCAAACCCGCTGCTCCACGTGTCGCCGTGGTGGTTCTTGCCCGACGACCAGCGCGAACTCGTGAAGCGGTGTTCGCCGCTGCGCGTGTACGTACCGTCCATCGTCACTTTCGGCAGGAAGTACGACACGGCGCCGACGAGTTCCCAACGCGCCTGGACGAGGCGCTGCTGCGCCATGAGGAACGTCAGGTTGTTCGAGATGGCGGCGTCCACGAGATTCGTGAGCACGTCGTCGTTGAACTGGTTCCACCAGCCGCGAATCGAATCCGCCGTGATGACCTTGCGCGGATCGCCCTGCGCGTCTGCCGCCTGGAACTCGCCCGTCGCCGTCTTGTTCGTCGTCGGATAGCCGGCGTCGGGAAGCGCCACCGCCGGCGTCGCGATTTCGGGTTCCTTGTAGTCGGGACCGACGGCCCACGTGCCGCACCCGGCGGCCAGCAGCAGAAGCCCGGCCGCGCCCATCGTTGTCGTCAATTCAATTTTCATCTCTTTCCCTCCTCCTTCACTTGGATGCCCGGTCTTTGAGCTGGCGCTTGCGCAGCGACGTCACCTGGAGATAGTTGAACGCGCGTTTGATGTGTTCGCGCCACGTTTCGAAGAGCGCGTAGAGCCCCGGCACCAGCAGGATGCCGAACGCCACGGACGCGCCCATGCCGAAGAACTCCGTAATGCCGATCGCGTTGCGGGACGCGGAACCCGCGCCCGCCGCGCACCACTGCGGGAAGAAGAGGTTCAGCACCATCGGCAGCGTACCGAGCAGCGTCGTGAGCGCCGTCATGAGCAGTGCGCGCAGACGTTCGCCGGCGGCGGACGCGGCGGCCTCGACGATCGAGTAGCCTTCGAGTTCGCGTTTGTCCTTCGCGAACTCGACGATCAGAATCGCGTTCTTCGACGCAAGACCGACGAGCAGCACGAGACCCAGCTGGGCGTAGATGCTCAGGCTCAGGCCGAACAGCTTGAGGCCCACGAGGGCGCCGAGCACGGCCACGAAAATCGACAGCATCACCGGCATCGGAATCGTCCAGGATTCGTACTGCGCCACAAGGAACAGATAGCCGAAGATGAGGGCGAGGCCCACGAGCGGAGCCGTGCTGCCGGCCGTGCGCTGTTCCTGGAAGGTGATGCCGCCCCATTCATAGGCGAAGCCCTTCGGCAGTTCGGCTTTCATCAACTCGACGATTTCCCTGATGACGGTACCCGTGGCCACGCCCGGCCTGGGCATGACGGTGATGTCCGCCGACGGGTACATGTTGAAGCGCTTCATGATACGCGGGCTGAGTTCGCGCGTGATCGTGCCCAGCGAACCGAGCGGGACCATGTTCCCCGTGTCGGAACGCACGTAGAGACGCTGGACGTCCTCCGGCGTGGCGCGACCGGACCAGTCGGCGCGGACGGTCACGCGGTTCACCTGCGTGCCGAGGTTCACGTCGTTCACGTAGCGCGACCCGAGATAGTTCTGCATCGTCGTGTAGGCCGTCGCCACGGGGACGTGGAACATCTGGGCCTTGTCGCGATCCATGTTGAAGCGGAGGTGCGGCGTCTTCGCCGTGAAGCCGGAGAACGCGGCCAGCACGTTCGGATTCGCGTTGAGCGCCCGGAGCACCTTGCCCTGCACTTCGTCGATCAGCGCCGGGTCGGTGGACTCGGTCGATTCAAGACGGAGGTCGATGGCATCGCTCATGCCAAGGCCGGGAATGGCCGGCGGCGTGAAGACGCGCCAGGACGGTTCCGGAATCTCGGCCAGCGCCTTCTGGATGCGCTCCACCATCGCGGCGGCCGTCTGATTCTTCGTCCGACGCTTGCTCCAGTCTTCCAGGTCCACCACGAGCAGACACTGCGATTCGCCGCGTCCGTTCGTGAACGAGAAACCCTGCACGGTGAGGCAGCTCTTCACTTCCGGCATCTTGTTGAGGATGTCGACCGCGCGCATGGCCACGTCCCGCGTACGGGGCAGCGTCGTGCCTTCCGGCATTTCCATGGAGGCGAACACGACGGCCTGGTCTTCGGACGGCAGGAACGACGTTTCCGTATGACGGAACATCTGCACCGCGCCGAGAATCGTGAGCGTCAGCAGCACGCCCACGAGCATGAGCCGGCTGGACAGCCAGCGCGCACAACCGACGAAGAAGCCCTTGAACTTGTCGACGCCCCAGTTGAACCACGCCAGCGGGCCGTGCTTGAACGGACGCGCCTCGCGGAGAAGCAGCGAGCAGAGCGCCGGCGCCAGCGTCAACGCGCACACGGTCGAGAAGCAGACGGCCGTCGACAGCGTCACGGAGAACTGCTGGTAGATGCGTCCCTGAATGCCGCTCATGAACCCGATCGGCACGAAGATGCCGAGCAGCACGAGCGTCGTCGCGATGACGGCCGACGTCACGTCGCTCATGGCCTGGATCGTGGCCTCCTTCGCATTGTAGCCGCGCGTCTCGATCAGGTACTGGACACGCTCGACCACGACGATGCAGTCGTCCACCACGACGCCGATGGCCAGCACGAGGCCGAACAACGTCAGAATGTTGATCGAGTAGTCGAGCACGGCCATGACGATGAACGTCGAGCAGATCGACACGGGAATCGTCAGACACGGAATCAGCGTCGCGCGCCAGTCCTGCAGGAAGATGTAGCAGACGAGCACGACGAGGATGAACGTGATGACGAGCGTCTCGACGATTTCGCTGATGCACATGCGCACGTAGCGCGTCGCGTCGTAGGCGACGATGTACTTCATGTCGCCGGGGAAGTTGGGCTGCAGACGGTCCAGCTCCGCAAGCACGGCGTCCATCGTGGCGATGGCGTTCGCGCCCGGCTTCTGGTTGATGGCGATCTGAATGGAGGTGGCGTTGTTGTACTGCCCGTCGAACGAATAGCTTTCTTCGCCGATCTCCGTCCGCGCAACGTCTTTCAGACGCACCATGCCGCCGTTCTCGTCGCGGCGGATGACGATCTCGTCGAACTCCTTCGCCGTCAGCAGACGCCCCTTGGACAGGAGCGTGTAGGAGAACGCGCCGTGCTTCTGGACGGGCGCGGAACCGACGACGCCGAGCGAGGCCTGCACGTTCTGCTTGGAAATGGCGGCGATGACCTCCTCGGAGTTCATGCCCTGCGCGGCCATGCGGTTCGGATCCATCCACACGCGGACGGAGAGCTTCGGGCCGTAGATCTGCGCGTCGCCAACGCCCGGCACGCGGAGAAGCACGGGTTGGATGATGTTGTAGGCGTAGTCCGACATCTGGAGACGCGAGACCTTCTTCCCCGGCGACTGGAGGGCGATGAAGCCCAGGTTGTCGGTGGACTGCGCACGGACGCGGCCGCCGAGTTCCTTCGCTTCCGCCGGCAGCTTGGCCTCCGCCTGCGACAGACGGTTCTGGACTTTCACGAGGTCCATGTCCTGGTCGGATTCGACCTCGAACGAGACGGACAACGAGTAGGTGCCGTCGTCCGAACACTCGGACGACATGTAGATCATGTCGTCCACGCCGTTGATCTCGTTCTCGATCGGCGTGGCGATCGTGTTCATCACCTCGCGGGAGTTGGAACCGGGATACGTGTACGTGACCTTGATTTCAGGCGGCGTCACACGGGGATACTGCGTAATCGGCAGACTCGTAATCGCCATCACGCCGGCGATCGTCAGCAGGATGGAGATGACCATGGCGAACCGCGGGCGTTCGACGAACACGCGCGAGAACGTCTTGATCTGATTGATCGATTCTCGGATTGAAATCTTCATGGGTGCAACCTCTCAGTCAGCGCATTTCCGCTGTAGGAAACGGCAGGACTACTTGTCCGACTTGCCCTTCGGACCCGCCGTGCGCTCCTCGTAGGTCTTGTAGTTCGGGTCGTTCTCCTCGTTCGGCGTCGCGTCAGCCAGATAGACCTTCATGCCGTCGGCCAGCTTGCTCGTGCCGGACACGACGACCGTCTCGCCCTCCTTGACGCCGTCCAGGCAGGGCACCCAGCCGTTCGACATTTCCTCCGTCGTGACGGCGCGCGCCACGACCGTGTTGTCCGACTTCAGCACCCAGACGCCGACGTTGCCGCCCGGCAGGTCGAAAATCGCCGACTGCGGCACGCAGACCTTCTTCGGCGGCGTCTTCAAGTCCGCAATCAGCGTGACGTACGTGTTCGGCACGAGAAGGCGGTCGGGGTTGGGGAAGGAGAGACGCATGGTGATCGTGGCCGTGTCGGCGTTCATCGTGTTGTCGTCGAACGCGAACGTGCCCACGCCGTTGTAGACGTCGCCCGTCGGCAGGACGATCCGCATCCGGCGGTCGACGTCCTTCCCGGCGAGCAGGGCCGTGCGCCAGCCGACGTAGGCGCGGTCGGTGAGCGGGAACGTCACGCGGATGGGGTCGATCTGCACGATCTTCGCCAGCGCCCCCTTCGACGGCGCCACGTAGTCGCCCACGTGCGCGGACGTCTTGCCGATCTGGCCGGCGATCGGCGCGATGACGCGGGCCTTCTTCAAGTCGTACTCGGCGACGACGAGGTTCGCCTTGGCCTGAAGGACGGCGGCCTTGGACTTCTCCGCGCCGGCCTCGGCGTTGTCGCGTTCGAGCTGCGTGATGCCGCGCGCGTCCGCCTTCTGCATACGTTCCCAGTAGCGTTCGGCCCGACGCGCCTCCGCCTCGGCCGCCTCAAGGTCGGCCTTGCGCTGGTTCACGACGGCACGGTAGCGTTCGTCGTCCAGCACGTAGAGCAGCTGCCCTTCCTTGACGATGTCGCCTTCCTTGAACTTGACTTCCTTGATGTAGCCGTCCACCTGCGGCAGGAGTTCGACCTCCTGGACCGGTTCGGCGTGGGCGATGAACTTTTCGGGAAGATTGTATTCGCGCAGTTCGGCCTTCGCCACCGCCACGCTCGTCGCCGGCGCTTCGCGCACCGGCTTCTGCTCGACTTTCGCCGGCATCATGTCGCGCACCATCCAGCCGCCGGCCACCGAGGCCGCCGCCAGCGCCACCGTTCCGATAATGGAACCGATGGAAGAGCCGTTCTTTTCGGCGGACTTCGCCGTGTCTTTCTTCGCTTCTGCTTCCATTCTCTTCTACCTTCTGTTTGCCTTTTGATTCGTTAAACTCGTTTCAGGGAATTCCAAATCGCCTCGTAGGCCTCGCGCAGCGTCGCCTCAAGGTCGCTGCTGAGGAAGTTCTCGATGCGCGCGCGGACGAGGCCGTGCCAGAGCGACACGCAGGCGTTCGCCATGTTCTCGACCGAGACGTCGGGCCGGACGCGCCCCGCGCGGACGTCGTTTTGGAGCGCCGTGCGGAAGGCGTGGAGCGGACTGAACTTGTCGTTGGCCAGCAGGTTCTCCCGCACCTTCGCCATGGAGGCGTCCGTCCAGCGGATCCGGCTTTCCATGAACATGAAGAACGCCGACCCGTGGGCGTCGCGAATCGTGGCCACGGCGTCCTTGACCATCATGTCCGCCACTTCCGGGAACGTCAGCTCGCCCTGCGGCTTCAGGGCGTCGATCTGCTGCTTGAACTTGTCCAGCATCTCGTCCACAAGCGCGATGAGCAGCGCCTCCTTCGAGGCGAAATGCCAGTAGATCGCGCCCTTGGTCATCTTCAAGGCGGCCGCGATGTCCGTAAACGTCGTGTGCTCGTAGCCCTGCCGCGCAAAAAGGGCCAACGCACGTGAGAGAATGCGCGTGCGCGTCTTTTCAGCTTCGTCTTTCGTCTTGCGTGGCATATTCGTCCTAGTCTGGCCTTTTCAAGGGCGCGTATTATACATACCTACTGGTAGGTATGTCAAGTGGCCACAGATAGAAATCTGAATCGGGGAAGTTGTAATCTTTCGTGCGTGCCTCTCCGCGATCAAAAAAAAATCACGTCATCTGTTCGCAGGCGATTTCGTCGAGCGTGTGCAGGTCCGCACCCCGGAAGACGTAGACGATCTGGTGGAGCGTCGTGCCCCGCGCGAGCGACGGGACGGAACGGTCGGCGCGGTATTTCGCCAGCTGCGCCTTCGCCTCGTCGACTTTCGCGGCCATCTCCGCGTCCGTCGCGTCCTTGCCCGCGTACTTGAGTTCGACGATGTAGCTGTGCGAGGCGTCGCCGTAGTGGACACGTTCCGGGAAGAGGCAGAAGTCGCAGAACCCGCGCGACAGCTCCATCTCCGGCGCGAGGAGGTAGAACTTCAGATGTCCGAACTCCGCCTGCATGTAGCCCTGCACGCGGATCTCGCCCTGCAGCCCGCCGCGCACGGGCGTCGTCTCCGCGTAGTCCTGCGCGAGGCGGCGGAGGAACGGTTCGAACTCGCCCCGGTAGGCGAACGCGGAGGCGAGGCGCGACCACGCCATCCAGTCCGGCGTCCGCGTCCGGCGGTAGGCGTCGCGCAGGTAGTCGAAGAGCTGGCGGCGGACGCAGACGTTCGGGATTTTGAAGACCGTCTGCCCTTCGCGCCGTTCCTGCATCGACACGATGCCGTAGTAGTGGAAGAGCGAGTGGAAGTTCGCGAGGTCGGAGATCCTGTCGGCGGGGAAGCTCTCGACGAGGTCGAACGAGATCTCGCCCGTCGCCGCGAGCTGCTCCG
>CAYZYQ010000084.1:0-12758 GCA_964482645.1 uncultured Lentisphaeraceae bacterium
ACGACCGCATTCTCTTCTGGAATCTCTGGAACGAGCCGGGCAACAACAACCGCAGCAGTCTGACGATGAAGGACTTGCGCGAACTCTTCGAGATCGCGTGGAAGATCGATCCGAAGCAGCCGCTCGCGGCGGACATCTGGACGGCGAACGCCGGCAACAAGGGCGAGGGGCGTTTTCCCGTGGAGAAGTTGGCGGGCGAGTTGTCCGACATCGTGAGTTTCCATCTCTACGCCAACTACAACGCGCAGAAGTCCACGATCGCGGCCCTTCGCGTACGCTGGGGACGGCCGATGATCAACACGGAATGGCTGGCGCGGATTATCGGCGACGAGCTGCGCACGTCCTATCCCGTTTTCGCGCAAGAGCGCGTGGGCGCGGTGAACTGGGGTTTTGTGGCCGGCAAGTACCAGACGTACGAGCCGTACGAGCCGATGTGGAAGAACCAGTTCGAGTACCGCAATCCCAACGCGCCCGTCACGCGCTGGTACCACGACCTGTTCCGCCCGTCGCACCATCCCTACGACCCGGAGGAGATTGCGATCGTCCGGCACGTCAACGCGCAGATGGATGCCGAGCGGCGGGGGGATTCCACGCGGGCGCGGATTGCGCGGGCGCACAAGATCGTCGGCGAGGACATGTGGCATGGCTATCGCCGGACGCGCTTCACGTTCATGGGGCACGAGGCGTGGGTCGTCGAGCCATCCATCGCGCCGCGCCCCGGAACGCCGTGGACGTGGACGATGCAGTGGGCGGATGCGTTCGTGGACCGCACGGGCGTGCCCGACCTGCTTCGCAAGGGCTTCCACCACGCGACGATCCAGGTTTTCGACACGCGCATGAACGACGAGGGGCTGAAAATCGCCGCCGCGTTCCAGAAGTTCCTTGTCGACGAGCTTGGCTTCGCGCCGAAGGCGAATCTTGTCGGCATGAGCTGGGGCGGGTTCTTCTCCACGCGCTACGCGGCGGCATATCCGCAGAACGTCCGCAAGATCTACCTCGACGCGCCGCTTCTGAACTTCGACGGCTTCCCGACGTCTGCCGCCGCGATCGGCCCGTGGGCGGCGAACGCGCCGAAGGACGGCGGCTGGTCTGCCTGCCCGGAAATGCCGGTGAACCTGGCCCACGCCCTTGGCAAGACGGGCATTCCCATCCTGCTGCTCTACGGCGGACAGGACGCCACCGTGCCGCCGGCGAAGAACTGCGAACTCTTCGTGCCGCGCTTCAAGGCGGCGGGCGGGAAAATCACCGTCGAGAAACGGGGACTTTTCGGACACCACCCGCACGGCGTCGATCCCGACAAGACGGCCACGATTGTGAACTTCTTCCTCCAAAGGTGACGTGGACGTTGTGGCACGATTGTGCGCATTCCCACGGAAACGTACCGTGAGAATGTGCTATAATACTTATTTTGGAACGCAACGATTTTGAAAGACAGATACCTTAAGAATAAAAAGGCGGAAGCATGGCGGGCGAATACCAGTTCAGTTTGATCGACGTCACGAAACAGCAGGGCACGAAGACGATTCTGAAGGACGTCAACCTGAGTTTCTTCTATGGGGCGCATATCGGCGTCATCGGCGGCAACGGCGCGGGCAAGAGTTCGCTCCTGAAGATTCTCGCCGGCATTGACACGGACATTCTCGGCACGTGCCAAGTGGCCAAGAACACGAAAGTCGGCTATCTGCCGCAGGAACCCGTGCTGGACGACACGAAGACCGTCGGCGAAGTCGTCGAGGAGGGCATTGCCGACGCGAAGGCGATGGTCGAACGCTACGAAGACCTCTGCTGCAACCTCGACGACCCGAAGGCCGCCGAGGAGATGGAGAAGCTGCAGGAGATCATCGACGCGCGCGACTACTGGAACGTCGAGAACCTTGTCGAGCGGGCGATGGCGTCGATGCACTGTCCGCCGGCCGACCAGAAGATTGCCGTCCTCTCCGGCGGCGAGCGCCGTCGTGTGGCGATCGCCCGGCTGCTCCTGTCCGACCCGGACGTGATGCTGCTCGACGAGCCGACGAACCATCTCGACGCCGAAACCGTCCAGTGGCTGGAGGAACGTCTGAAGGACTTCAAGGGCACGCTGATCGTCGTCACGCACGACCGCTACTTCCTGAGCGACGTGACGGACTGGATTCTCGAACTCGACCACGGTCTCTGCTATCCCTACAAGGGCAACTACGAGGAATGGCTGAAGCAGAAGCAGGCGATGATGCTGCGCGACCAGAAGGCCGAGAAGAGCCGTCAGAAACTGCTCGCCAACGAACTCGAATGGATCCACACGAATCCGTCCGGCCGCCACTCGAAGAGCCAGGCCCGCGTGAAGCGCTACGAGGAACTGGCCGCGCAGCAGGTGTCCACGCGCGAAGACGATCTCGTGATCCGCATTCCGCCGGGGCCGCGGCTCGGCAACCTCGTCGTCAAGGCGGAGCATCTGTCGATGGGCTTTGACGGCCGGACGCTCTACGACGACCTCAACTTCGACTTGCCGCGCGGCGGCATCGTGGGCGTGATCGGCGCGAACGGCGCGGGCAAGACGACGCTCTTCAAGATCATGACCGGCCAGCTCAAGCCGCTGGGCGGCGAACTGAAGATCGGCGAAACCGTGAAGATGAGCTACGTGGATCAGACGCGCAGTGAACTGCTGCCGGACCAGACGGTCTACGAGGCCATCACGGGCGGCGGCGAATTCGTCCGCCTCGCGGGGCAGACGATGATGAACGGCCGTGCCTACTG
The DNA here is from genome assembly GCA_964482645.1 of uncultured Lentisphaeraceae bacterium. Lineage (GTDB taxonomy): Bacteria > Verrucomicrobiota > Kiritimatiellia > RFP12 > UBA1067 > RUG572. Next base: position 2,734 of record CAYZYQ010000084.1, read on the forward strand.
CAGCCGCTTCAACTTCCGCGGACCCGAACAGCAGAAGAAGGTCGGCGTCCTGTCGGGCGGCGAACGCAACCGCGTCCATCTGGCGAAGTTGCTGGCGGCGGGCGGAAACCTGCTGCTGCTCGACGAACCGACGAACGACCTCGACGTGGCGACGCTCCGTTCGCTCGAAGAGGGTCTTCAGGAGTTCGGCGGCTGCGTGATGGTCGTCAGCCACGACCGCTGGTTCCTCGACCGCATTGCCACGCACATCCTCGCGTTCGAGGGCAACGGCAAGACCACGTGGTTCGAGGGCGGCTTCTCCGACTACCACGAGATGGCGGCGCGGCGGAAGAAGTAAGCGCGCATTGGACATTTTTTACAAAAGCGAAAAGGCAGATTAATCAAATGACGTTGTTTGAAGAGTTGAAGGCCCGTGGCCTCGTCGAAGCGGTCTCGGATCCCGAAATCGAAAAGATGCTGGAGACGCCGCAGACGATCTACTGCGGCTTCGACCCGTCCGCCAACTCCCTGCAGGCCGGCAACCTGGTGTCGATCATGATGCTGCGCCGTCTCCAGCTGCGCGGCCACAAGGTGATTGCGCTTGTCGGCGGCGCCACGGGGCTGATCGGCGATCCGTCCGGCAAGAGCGCCGAACGCAACATGCTCACCGTCGAGCAGGTGGCGGAGAACAAGAAGGGCATTCGCGAGAACCTGGGGCGTGTCCTCGACTTCGACGGGCCGAACGCCGCGCGTCTGGTGGACAACTACGACTGGTATTCGGGCCTGAGCGCCATCGCCTTTCTGCGCGACGTGGCGGTGAACTTCCGCGTGCCGCAGATGCTCAACAAAGAGAGCGTTCGCAAGCGCCTGGAAGCGAGCGAAGGTGCGCTCACGTTCACGGAGTTCTCCTACCAGATCCTTCAGGGCAACGACTTCCTCCACCTCTACGACACGTACGGCTGCACGATGGAAGTGGGCGGCGCCGACCAGTGGGGCAACATCACGGCCGGCACGGATCTCGTGCACCGGATGCGCGGCAAGACGGTCTTCGGGCTTACGTTCCCGCTGCTGCTCGACGGCAGTGGCAAGAAGTTCGGCAAGAGCGAAGGAAACGCCATGTTCATGAGCGCGGAGAAGACGTCCGTCTACGACTGGTATCAGTTCTTCCTCCGTTCCGCCGACGCCGACGTCATTCGCTATTTGAAGGTGTTCTCGCTGTGTCCGCTCGACGAAATCGCGGAACTCGAAGAGCAGATGAAGGCGCATCCGGAGGCCCGCATTCCGCAGAAGGCGCTGGCCGAAGAACTGACGCGCCTCGTGCATGGCGACGATGGGCTGAAGACCGCGCTCGGCGCGACGCAGACGCTTTTCGGCGGTTCGATCGAGGGCAAGGGCGCGGACGAACTGGAGACGATCTTCAAGGACGTTCGCAGTGCGACGTGCGCGAAGGCCGACGTGATCGGCAAGCCCGTGTTTGCCGCCGCCGCGCAGGCCGGGATGTTCAAGTCGAACGGAGAGGCGCGGCGCATGGCGCAGCAGGGCGGCCTCTTCCTCAACAACGCGAAGGTCGATCTGGCGCGGACGTTCGCCGAAGCCGATCTGGTGGACGGCCGTCTGGCGGTTCTCCGCAGCGGCAAGAAGAACTACTTCCTCCTGAAGGTTCGGTGAAAACAGCGGGGCGGTCGATGAAGATTTTCAGAGAGCCGAAGAAACTCCAGACGTGGTGCGTACGTCGGCGGATGGACGGGCGGAAGATTGCCCTCGTTCCGACGATGGGTTATTTGCACGAGGGACATCTGTCCCTCATCGCGGCGGCGAAGAAGAAAGGCGCGGACGAAATCGTCGTCAGCGTCTTCGTCAATCCCGTCCAATTCGGACCGAACGAGGACTACGCGAAGTATCCCCGCGACGAGAAGGCCGACCTTGCGAAATGCCGGGCCGCCGGCGCGACGGCGGTGTTCTTCCCGACGCCGGACAACATGTACCTCGACGCGCATTCGGTCTATGTGAACGAGGACGCGCTTTCGGCAAGTCTCTGCGGGGCGCGGCGGCCGGGGCACTTTCGCGGTGTTTGCACCGTGGTGGCCAAGCTCTTCAATCTCGTCCATCCGCATTTCGCCGTCTTCGGACAGAAGGATTTTCAGCAGGCGGCGGTCATTCGCCGCATGGTGCGCGATTTGAATTTCGATCTTGATATCGTCGTCGCGCCCATCATTCGCGAACCAAGCGGCCTCGCCCGCAGTTCGCGCAACACGTATCTGTCCGATGACGAACGCGCACGGGCGACGGCTCTTTCGCAGACGCTTTTCGCCGCGCAAGCCGACGTCAAGGCTAAGAAAGAAATTCGTTGGGCGACGGCGCGGGCGAAGATCGTGCGTGTCCTTGAACAGGCCGGCCTCAAAATCGACTACGTGGAGGCGGTCGACGCGAACACGTTGAAACCTGTGAAGACGCTTCAGAAAGGCGTGGCGGTGTTGCTGGCGGTTTACTGCGGAAAGACGCGCCTGATTGACAACGCGGTCATGTGATGGTCGATCTTTCGACAGCGGAATGGAAGGAGGCCTACCGTCTGGTCAAAGCGGCGGCGGCCAACCCAGCTGACGCCGTGTGCCGGAAGGCCGCGTTTGATTTTCTGCGGACGGCCGAATCGAAGCGTCTGCTCGCGCTGGCCCATTTGCTCCAGCCGGAGGCGTCTGAACGTTCCCTCCAAGCCGCGCTCGTACCGCTTGAACGGGTGGACAAGCGCGCGAAAATCACAGACGCCGAGATGGGCATTCGTACGACGGACGCGCCGGGCCATGTGGACAAGGCGGCGTTCGTCGTCGTGGCCGACAACGTGCGCAGTGCGTTCAACATGGGCGGCATCTTCCGTACGGCCGACTTCTTTGGCGCGGAACGTCTCGTCCTCTGCGGCTACACGCCGACGCCTGAAAACCCGCAGGTCAAGAAAACGGCGTTGGGCGCGGACGAGACGACGCCGTGGGAACGTGTCGGCGACGTACGCGATGCCATTGATCGCCTCCGTGCGGAAGGCCGGCGGATTTATGCGCTGGAGACGGTCGACGGCGCGACGGATCTTGCGCACTGCACACCCGTCTTTCCCTGTGCGCTCCTGCTGGGGAACGAGCGCTTTGGCCTTGATCCAGACGTGGTGGGGTTGGCGGACGAAGTGTTGGAGATTCGGTCGCACGGATTGAAGAACTCCTTGAACGTCGTGAGTGCGTTCGCCGTTGCCGCCGCGTTTTTGCGTCGTTAGATGTTTCTGCTTTATGTTTGAAAGTCTTTGGGTCGTTGCCCAGCAGGTGGGCATTCTCTTCGCGTTGATGGCCGTGGGATTCGTCTGCAACAAGACGAAACTTCTGTCCGAGCAGTCTGTGAAAGGACTTGTTGCGCTGCTCGTGCAGATTGTCACGCCGTGCGTGATTGTCCATGCGTTCCAACGCACGTTCCGTCCCGAACTCCTCGCCGGATTGCTGTGGGCGTTTGGCGCGGCGTTTTTTACGCATCTCGTGGGCATGGCCGTTTCGCTTCTGTGCGTACGTGCGCACGAACCACGCCGGCGCAGCGTTCTGCGCTGTGCGGTCGTTTTTTCCAACGCGGGGTTCATGGGCATTCCGCTCGAACACGCGCTCCTCGGCGATGCGGGCGTCTTTTTCGGCGCGGCCTACGTGGCCGTCTTCAACGTCATGTACTGGAGTTGGGGACTTGTCCAAATGTGCGGGTCGATGAAAGATATGGCCGTGCGGACGCTTTTCGTGAACCCTGGCACGATCGGCATCGCGCTGGGGCTGCCGTTGTTCTTTTCGTCCTGTCTGCTGCCGCCCTGTCTCGGCGAACCGGTGAAAATGCTGGCGGATCTCAACACGCCGTTGGCCATGCTCGTCATCGGGTACTATCTGGCGTCGGCGGATTTCCGTCCGGTCCTGACGTGTGCGGGCGCGTATGTTGCCGCATTTCTACGGCTCTGTGTCCTACCTGTGTTGGTACTGGGCGCATGGTACGGATTGCGGATGTGTGGTGTGGCGTTCGACGCGACAATGGCCGTGGCGATTGTCACGGCGGCGGCCGCGCCCGTGGCGGCGCTGACGTCCATGCTTGCCGTGCGCTACGGTCGGGACGTGCCGGTGTCCGTCGGTCTGGTGTCTGGCACGACGTTGCTGTCGATTCTGACGATTCCGCCCGTGGTGGGACTGGCGATGTGGCTGTTGGGCGTCAAACCAGTTTGATCTTCCGCCACGGCCCGTATTGCCAACGCAGCCATGTGCCGCCGCAAATGAGGGCCACGTAGGCGATCATCGTACCCCACAGCGCCGGCATCGTCGGGTGGACGCGATAGACGAGAAAGACGAGCGGCAACCAGAAAACGAACGCGCAGACGAGCATCCAGACCATGACGAAGCGCGTGTCGCCCGCGCCTTTCAACGCGCCGGATAACACGACGTCTGCGCCGTCGAAAAACTGCCAGGCCACCATCAACGCGAAGAGAATCGTACCGAGTTCCGCGAACGCGGCGGCATCGAACGCCGTCGCGTCCGTTGCGAAGAGGGCGAGGATGGGTTTGCGGAAGACAAGCACGGCTACCGACGCAAGAAGAATGTACGTCTCGGCCATGAGAAGGACACGCCGCGCCGCGCGCAAGGCGTTCTGTGCATGGCCCGCGCCTTGATGCAGACCGACGAGCGTGCTGGCGCCGATGGCGAACCCCTCGATGGGTGCGATGAGCAGGTAGTTGACGGAGAACGCCGCATTCGAGACGGCGAACGCCATGTCACCGATTTTCCCCGTGACGAAAACGAAAATCGTGAACGAGAGAATGTTCAACACGGAATAGACGCCGGCGGGCGTTCCGTACCGCAAGATGCGCAACACGAGTGTGCGTACCGACTCCGTGGCGGCGGCGAGAAGGGGATGTTCTGCCGCTCGGTTACGTGTGGCGCGAATATGCCGTTGGGCGAGTCCCACAAGTACGACGCATTGAACGGCTTGCGCGAATACCGTGGCGATGGCCGCGCCCGAAATGCCGCCGGCGGGAATCGGACCGCATCCGAAGATGAAGAGCGGGTCGAGGGCGATATTGACGAGATTGCCGACGAGGTTGACGCCGAGCACGAGGCGCGTCAAACGCTGGCCCGTGAAGTAGCCTTGCGCGGCGATGGCGCCGCAGAGGAAGAGGCCGCCCGACATGACAATCGAGTAATAGGCCTTTTCGCGGGCGAGGACGGCGGGGGCGTGTCCACAGACATCAAAGATGAAATTGCCGAATGGAATGAGCAGAACGAACGCGACGCCACTCAACGCCGCCAATAGCAATCCTGCGTAATAACTGCGGCGGCATCCGTTCGCATCGCCCGCGCCGACGTATTGGGCGACGAACGTACCCGAATAGGAGACAATGGACTGGAAGAACCCGACGAAGAGAACGGCCAGCATGGACGCGGGCAGAATCGCCTCAAGCGAGAACGCGGATTCATGGGCTAGGAAGACGCGATCCGTGAACTGCATCAGCGCGTTGTTCGCCATCCCCAGCGCCAACGGCCAGACGAGACGGAAGATGCTACGATAGGAATCGACGGAACTCACAACGCGACGGAGAGAAACCGGCCGCCGCTTACGACGGCTGGTTCTGCATATGGTTGTGCGCGTCGAGGAAGACAACGCGCGGCGTATGGGTGGCCGCTTCGTCGGGCGTGAACTGACCGAACGCCATGACGATCAGCCGATCACCGACGCGCCCCATGTGCGCGGCCGCGCCGTTGAGACAGCAGACTCCGGACCCGCGCGGACCCGGAATCACGTAGGTTTCAAACCGGTTGCCGTTCTCCACGTCCGCACAGAGAATCTTCTCGTTCTCGAAAAGTCCGGCGGCCTCCATGAGATCCGCCGCCACGGTCAGCGATCCGATATAGTCGAGACACGCTTCCGTGACGCGGATGCGGTGGAGTTTGGCTCGGAGAAGGGAGACGGTCATTTCAAACCCTCTTCGACCATGCGAGCCGTCACGACGACCTGTTGGCGCGTTGCCTTGCCCGGCGCGTCGTACATGACGTCGAGCATGATCTTCTCCATCGCGGCACGGAGACCGCGCGCGCCGGTTTTGCGCTTCAAGGCGTCCTTGGCCAGTGCGCGCAAGGCTTCCGGCTCGAAGGAGAGGTCGACGTTGTCCATCGCCAGCAGTTTGCGGTACTGGCGGATGAGACAGTTCTTCGGCTCGGTGAGCACACGCACGAGATCGTCTTCCGTCAGTTCGTTCATCGAGGTGATGACGGGCAGACGGCCCGTGAATTCGGGGATGAGGCCGAACTTGACGAGATCTTCCGGACGGACGTCGAGCGGATTCGCTTCCGTTTCGTCCGTGGCGCCGGCCGCCGTTGCGGACACGGCATCGAAACCGACGACGGATTTGCCCTTGCGCTCGGCGATAATCTTGTCGAGACCGACAAACGCGCCGCCGCAGATGAACAGGATGTTCGAGGTGTCGACCTCGATGTATTCCTGATCGGGATGCTTGCGGCCACCCTTGGGCGGGAAGCGGCACGTCGTGCCTTCGAGAATCTTGAGAAGCGCCTGTTGAACGCCCTCGCCGGAGACGTCGCGGGTGATGGAGACGTTGTCCGTCTTCGAGGCGATCTTGTCGATTTCGTCGATGTAGATGATGCCGCGCTTTGTGAGTTCCAGATCGCCGTTGGCGTTCTGCCACAAGTAGCGCACGACATTCTCCACGTCCTCGCCCACGTAGCCCGCCTCGGTCAACGTGGTGGCGTCACCGATCGCGAAGGGGACTTTGAGCATCTTGGCCAACGTGCGGGCGAAGAGCGTTTTACCGCAGCCCGTGGGGCCGATGAGCAGGATGTTCGATTTCTCGATTTCGACGTCGGCGAATTCGGCGTCCGCCGCTTTCTGCGTCTTGGATTCAAGGCGGCGGTAGTGGTTGTGGACGGCGACGGAGAGGATTTTCTTCGTCTCGTCGTGACCGATGACGTGCTGGTCGAGGAACGCTTTGATTTCGTGCGGCGTGGGCACGGGTCCCAGCGGCGCCGGCGCGGTGTCCGCCGCTTTCTGGGATTTCGGTTGCGGGGCGCCGCTGACGAGTTCCGTTACCATCCGTGCGCAGTCCACGCAGATGTTGGCGTCCTTCGGGCCGACAATCACGGCCACGCCGTCGGCATTGCTGCGTCCGCAGAAGGAGCAGACATCACCGTCGTTCGTAGTTTTCTTGCGTGCCATGGTTGTCAGGCTTTCGGAACGAGCACTTTGTCGATCAGCCCCCACGTGCAAGCCTCGTCCGCGCTCATGAAGTGGTCGCGATCCGTGTCGCGAACCACTTCATCCAGCGTCTTGCCGGAATTGTCGGCGAGAATCTGGTTGAGCGTCTCCTTCAGACGGAGGATTTCACGTGCCGTGATTTCGATGTCGCTGGCTTTGCCTTCCGCGCCGCCCCACGGCTGGTGGATCATGATCCGCGCGTTGGGCAGGGCGAAACGTTTGCCTTTCGCGCCGGCGGACAGCAGGACGGCGCCCATGGAAGCCGCCTGGCCGATGCAATACGTGGCGACGGGACAGGTCACGAAGTTCATCGTGTCCAGAATCGCCAGACCCGCCGTGACGCTGCCGCCCGGCGAGTTGATGTACATCGAGATTTCCTTCTTGGCGTCTTGCGCCTGGAGGAAAAGCAGCTGGGCGACAATCAAGTTCGCCGAATCGTCGTTCACCTCGCCGCCCAGCAGGACGATACGATCCTGCAAAAGGCGGGAGTAGATGTCGTAGGAACGTTCGCCGCGTGACGTCTGTTCGACGACCATCGGCACGTAGTAGGAGGCTTGCTCGTTCATCGTGTTCAATTACTTGGCCGCATCGAGGACGAACTGAATCGCCTTTTCGGCGCGGATCTGCTCGCGGTAGAGTTCGGTCTGCCCCTTGTCGGCCAGATCCTTGCGCAGGGATTCGAGCGTCGCGCTGCCGTTGCTGTTGTCCGCAATCTTCTGGAGCGCCGCCGTGACGTCGTCGTCGGAGACTTCGAGCTTCTCGGCCTTCGCGATGCCCAGGAGGATGTAGGAAAGACGCACCTGACGGATCGCGTTGTTCTGCGCGTCGGCGATGATCTTGTCCTTGTTCTTCTCGAAGTAGTCCGCCGGCAGACCCGAATACTGGGCGCGGGTGGCGAGGTCGTTCAGATAGGACTGGGCCTGGCGCTGCGCCTGCGACGGCGGCACGTCGAACTCGGCCTTCTTGAGCAGGAGGTCGATCGCCTGGTTCTTGCGGTCTTCAAGTTCCGCCTCGACGGCCTGCTTCTCCAAGCGCGTGCGCGTCTCCTTCTTCAGGGCGTCCATGGATTCGACCTTCGCGGCCGCGACGAACGCCGCGTCGTCGGGAAGCTGGCGAACGCGGAAGGACTTCACGGTCACCGAATAGAGGCACTTCGCGTTCTTGAGCGGTTCCGGCGCGGCGTCCTTCGGGAACTTCACCTTGATGGCGTCCTTTGTTTCGCCGGCCTTCATGCCCTTGAGCGCGTCAAGAATCTCAGGAACGAAGTGGCCCTCTTCAACCTGCAGCCAGAAATCCGTCCCGGAACCGAGCACCTTGTTGTCCGGCACCACGTCGGCGATTGGCGTCTTCGCCTTGTCGTCCAGCGTGCCCGTGTAGTCGATGCTCACATAGTCGCCATCGGAAATGACGGCGCCTTCCTTCGCGTCTTCGTACTTCGCGAACGCCTTGCGGAAACGCTCGATGTTCTCGTCGACGAGCTTGTCCTCGACCGCCACGTCGCCCTTCTTGATGGAAAGCTTCTGGTACTTGGGCAGATCGAATTCCGGCGGGACTTCAACGACCGCCGTGAAGGACGCGCCCGTTTCCGGCGTGAAGAGGAAGTCCTTCACGTCCTGAATACCGATGACGGACAACTTGGATTCTTCCAGTGCCTTCGGATAGAATTCACGGAAGCAGTCCTGACGGCATTCGTTCTGGATCTGTTCGGCGAACTTCTGCTTAATGACGGCCAGCGGAACCTTGCCCTTGCGGAAACCGGGGATGACGCCGTTGCGCTGGAACATGTTCAGCACCTTGCCATAGATGCCCTTGACTTCCTCGGCCTCGGCCTTCACGCTGAGGCTGACGACGCACGCGCAGGACTCCGACTTCTTGGTTTCAAACTTCATTTGCTGTCTCTACCTTTCTGTGAAAAATGTAAATGAGATAATATCAAAAATGCGGATATTTTGCGAGAGCGAATATTTGGTATAATTCCGCCATGCAGAAACAGCCTTTTACCAACATGGTCATCGCCCAGTCGGGCGGACCGTCCATGGTCATCAACCAGTCGCTCGTCGGCGCCGTCCTGGCCGCGCGCGGCACGTCGCGCATCGGCCGTATCCTCGGCGCCCGCCACGGCATTGCGGGTATTTTGGGGAACGACTACATCGACTTGCGTCGGCCGACGGTCGATAAACTGAACGCCATCGCCGCGACGCCCGGCTCGGCGCTGGGGTCTGTCCGCAAGAAGCCCACGCCGGCCGACTGTACGGCCATCTTCGCCGCGTTCAAGCGGAAGAAGGTCGGCTACTTCTTTTACATCGGTGGTAACGATTCGGCGGACGCCGCCCGCATCGTGGCCGAAGAGGCCGCGAAAGAGGGGTATCCGCTCGTGTGCTACCACATCCCCAAGACGATCGACAACGATCTCCGTTCCTGCGACCACACGCCCGGTTTCGGCTCGGCGGCGCGGTTCGTGGCGAGCGCGTTTCGCGGGGACGATCTCGACAATCGCGCCCTCGGCGGCGTGAAGATCGACGTCGTGATGGGGCGCGACGCGGGCTTCCTCACGGCGGCGGCCGCGCTCGCCCGTGTGCGCCCGGACGACGGCCCGCATTTGATCTACGTCCCCGAACGTCCGTTCTCGCTCGACGGGTTCGTCGCGGACGTCCAGGCCGTCTTGAAACGTCGTGGCCGCTGCGTCGTGGCCGTCTCGGAGGGCATTCGCGATGAACGGGGCGAATCGATCGGCGCGAAGTTCGCGGGCGGCGAGAAGGATTCCCACGGCAACGTCCAAATGA
>CAYZYQ010000085.1:0-12316 GCA_964482645.1 uncultured Lentisphaeraceae bacterium
TCGCGTTGAAGTCCTCCGCCTGCGAGATGTTCGTCGCGATGTTGAAGCCGCTCGTGAGGTCGTCCATCGTCACGGGCGAGACGCCCGTCATGAAGATGCGGTCGCACGTCGCCTTGAACTGCTTGAACCAGCCCCGGTAGAAGCCCGTGCCGTGCGTGATCTCCTTGTAGGGCACCTTCCCGGCCGTCGAGACGATCTCGTTCGTGAAGTTGTCGTATTCGTCCACGACCACGTAGAGGCCGTACCCGAGGCGGCGGACGAGCGGGACGAGCGCGTCGAACTTCGTGCCGGCGCCGGGGACGCGGAGCAGGGCGTCCACGTCGGCCACCTGCGCAAGCAGCTCGCGGTGCCCGTCGATGAGATTCCAGACCGCGACGTCCAGGTACCGCTCGAACTTGTCCGCCCACGTCGGCTCGTGGTACTTGTTGACGAGCGAGAAGTCGAGCGAGAGGACGAAGAACCTGTTCTGCCGTCCCGTCGAATTCTTCCCGATGTCAAGCCCGCCGAAGAGCTTCTCGAAGTTGTCCTTCTCCGCGACGTCGTAGTAGCAGCGGAGCGTCTCGCAGAGGAGGGACTTCCCGAACCGCCTCGGCCGCACGAAGAAGAGGAAGTTCGCGCGCGCCTCCAGCCTGCGGATGTACGCGGTCTTGTCGACATAGTAGAAGTCCTCCAGGCGGATGCGCCTGAAGTCCTTGACGCCGTAGGGGATCTGCTCGGGTCTCATGCTAATGGACGGCATTATAGCACATTCGGTGCGCATTCTGCCACTTCGCACCGCCAATCAGAAACTCGGACGGAAGATTTTTTGCGCTTCTTCTTGACCCTGCGCGGTCTGAACGGTAAAATAACTTCTCGCTTGTAGAAGGCCGTTTGGAAACCTGAGAAATTATGAAAGGAGATTCGACATGAAGAAAGTCGCGAAAATCGTCGTCTGGACGTTGGTGTCGCTCGTTCTGTTTGTAGTCTTGGCCGTGTTGACCATTCCAATCTGGGCCGGTTCCGTGGTGAAGTCCGTGGCGGCCTCCGTTGTACCGGGCTATACGGGGACTGATTTCAAGATGGATCGCTGTTCGATCAATCCCTATTCCGGACGATTTGAAATCGGTGGCCTGAACCTCGCCAACCCGCAAGGGTACGACGAGCCCGTGGCGTTCAGCGTTGCATCAGTTTCCGTGGATGTGGACGTCTTGTCGCTCTTCACGAAGCGGATTCATATCCGCGACATTTCCATTGAATCGCCGTACGTGAGCTATGTTTTCGACGCGGCCGGTTCGAACAATTTCGCGCGCATCGCAGCCCATGCGGCGGCGAAATCTGAATCCAAGACGGCGGACGGTGCGGCGGCGGAGGCGAAATCGAAGGATGCGTCCGCCGAAAAAGTCCGCGTCGTCATCGATCGTCTGTGCGTCAACGGTACGTGGGTCAGATACCGGATGCTCAAACTCCCGATTCCCGTTCCCACGCTGACGAACATCGGCAAGGGCGACGGTGATGCGGGCGAGGCGCAGGGTGCGACGCTGGAAGAGGTACGGGACAAGGTTTGGAACGCCATCAAAGATTCGTTCAGTGGGTTCGGCGCGGGGCTGGGGGCGGCGGCCGGTGCAGTGGGGCAGAGCGCGTCGAACATCCTCAAGAGCGCGTCGGCGCTGTTGACGGGTACGAACGCGGTCGGCTCCGTCACGCAGGGCGCCGCGCAGACGGCGAAGGATGTCACGCAGGGTACGGCCCAGGCGGCGAAAAGCGTTGCGGGTGGTGCGGCGGATGCCGTTCAGGGGGCGGCGAAGGGCACGGCGGACGTGGCGAAAGGCGTGGCGGATGGTGCGGCGAATGCCGTTCAGGGCGTTGCGGGCGGTGCGGCGGATGCCGTTCAGGGCGTGACGGACGGCGCCAAAAACGCGCTCAAGAAAGTCGGCAATCTTTTTGGCAAGTAAGCGGCGTTTCACGTCGGTGACCATGCAGGAGAAAACAGTCCATTTGATCGGCATTGGGGGCGTGGGCATGAGCGCCCTCGCTCAGGCGTATCTCGACGCGGGCTGGACGGTATCGGGATCAGATCGTGCGTTGGCGACGGACGCCCCGTGGACGCCCGTTCTTTCCGAGCTCCGGCATCAGGGCATTCGTCTTGCGCCGGACGACGGTACGTTGGTGGACGGTACGTGTGCGCGGGTCGTTGTGTCGACGGCGATCGAGGAAACGAACTGCGATCTCGTTCGGGCGCGGGCCTTGGGTGTGCCCGTCGTTCACCGCGCGGCGGCGCTGGCCGAACTTCTGCAACCGCGCAAATTGTTGGCCGTCGTCGGTACGTGCGGCAAGTCCACGGTGACGGCGATTCTGGGTCATTTGCTGGCCGTGTGCGGCGCAGACCCCGTGGTTGTGAACGGGGCGCAGATCGTCGGTTGGGATGCGCAGGGTGCGCGCGTGGGATCCGTCCGGCCGTCCGCCCGCCCGGTGACGGCGGTCGATGCGTTCGCCGTCGCGGAAGTGGACGAGAGTGACAAGTCGCTTGTGGCGTTCCGTCCCTACGCGGCCATCGTCACGAATGCGTCGGCGGACCATTATTCAAAAGAAGAAATGGACGCCGTGTTCGATGCATTCGTGGACGGGCTGCCGGGTCCATTGGTGGACGGTCGGCGCGAGTCGATTGTCCCGTCGGATGTGGCGCGGACGATTCCGCTGCCGGGGGAACACAACGCGGTCAACGCGGAATGCGCCCTGCGTTTGGCTCGGCGGCTCGGCTTTCCGGACGATGCGCTGGCGGCGGCGATACGGACGTTTCCTGGCGTGGAGCGGCGGTTGCAGCGGATCGGGATGTGCGTGGGCGCGGTTGTTTACGACGACTACGCCCACAACCCCGAAAAACTCCACGCGATGCTCACCACGTTGCAAACCGTCCACCCGCGCGGCGTGGCCGTCGTTTGGCGGCCACACGGTTACGCGCCCTTGCGTAAAATGAAGGATGCGTTGGCGGCGATGTTCCGCGCCACGTTGAGGCCCTGCGACGCGCTGTTCCTGCCGCCCGTCTACGACGCCGGCGGGACGACGGATCGGTCGATCAATTCGGACGCTTTGGCGGCGTTGCTGGACGGGCAGCCCGTCCGGCTTGTCCACAGTCTTGAAGAGGCGGAGGCCGAACTCCGTCCGCGCGCATCGGCGTACGGTGCAATCGTAACTGCCGGCGCGCGCGATCCGGGGCTTCCCCGTCTGGCGCAGCGTTTGGCGCAAACCGGAAAGGACCGAACATGAAATTGAATTTGCTTTTGGCTTTGGCGGCGGCGCTCGTGTGTGCGCCGATGACATCCGTCTTCGCGGCGGATGCGAAGGACAAGGAAGAGTCGGCCGAGAAGGCGGGACCAACCGACGCGGAAAAGGCGAAAGCGGCCAAGCTGCTGAAGCAGACGGGCGGCAAGTACGTCGTCAAGTTCTCGAAGGTGAAGCACATCGCCGAGATGGGCGGCTATCCCGTGCTCGTGGCGATGCTCCCCGAAGGCAATCAGGTGGGCGCGTTCATCAAGCAGAAGATTCTGACGCGCAAGGAGTTCAAGGAACTCGCGATGAACAATTTCGTCACGGTCGTCGTTCAGATGAAGCTGTCGAGGGACGGTAAGTCCATTGACACGCGCTCGATGCGCGACGCGGACGCAATCAAGGTGATGGAGAACTTCGGCGTGACCGAATCGGCCAAGCAGCAGGCCGCATCGGCGGGCAAGCCCGAACCGAAACCGACGGATGCCCGGCTCTATCCGGCGATCCTTCTGCTCGATTCGCTCTGCCAGAAGGAAATCGACCGTGTGCCGCTCGACAACGCCTCGCTCAAGGACGACCCCAAGGCCGTGTTCGGCATTTGGCTCACCCAGCTGGTGGATCGTCTGGCCAAGACAGGCATTGAAGTGAAGCATACGCCGCTGGTCGACAAGATTCTCGAAAACCCCACTGGCGAAAAGAAATAATTGCCCATGGATTCATCCTCTCCCGCATTCACCTATCCGAAGTGCCGGCTTGTCGCCGGTTCCCAGGCGGCGCTCGACGCGGCGTTGGCGCGGTTCAACGCCCAGCCCGTCGACGACGTTCGCTTGTCTGAAACCGGCAGCGGATGGCGTTCCGGCCGCACGACGCTCGCGGCCGAAACGTCCGTGGCGGGCGTCGGCACGTTCCGTGGCCGTGAACGGCGCACGATTACGTTCGCGCCGTCGCGAAAGCCGGGTTGGTGGATCCGGCGGACGGATCAGCCGGAACAGCTGGATACGGCCGTCGACATCGCGAACCTCTGGACGTCGGCCGGCAACATCGTCCTGCGCAGCGGCTCCCCGCACAACTATCTCCGCATGGTCGAGCACATCGTCGCCTTGAAGGGCGGGCTGGGGCTTGACGACGTGGTGCTGAAGACGAATTCCGGCGATCCGCCGCTCTTCGACGATTCGTCGCGGCCGCTTGTGGAAGCCGTTCAGGCGGCGGGTATTGTCGAGGCGGGGGGCGCGGCGTCTTACGTCACGGTGTCCGAACCGCTCGCGTTCAGCGGCCCGCGCGGCGACTTCCTTCTGTTCCTGCCTGACGATGGGTCGCGCCGTCTGCGGCTCGACGTGGCGGTCAACTGGCACACGGTGATTGGCGATCAGCGCATCGTGTTCGACGTGACGCCCGAGACGTTTGCGTACGGGTCCTATGCGCGGACGAACGCCACGCACCGGCAGTACCAGCTCGTCAAAGCGTTCGGTTGGCTGCGGGCGGATCGCCGCCATTTGGGTTACAATATGGACAACATCCTCATCCATGGACGTACGCGGTGGTATGGTACGCCGCGCTATCCGTTGGCGGGGACGGACAAATTTCTCGAACCCGTCTGGCATCGCGCCACGCTCGACCTTTTGGCCGCGCTGTCGCTGACGGGACCGGACCGTTTCGTCGGCACGGTCGTCTCCTATCGCGCCGGCCACACGCAGGACTGCAACGCCGTCCGCGCCCTCTATCGCAACGAACTGCTCGTCAAGGCCTGACCCGCCGTTCACGTACACGCAACACGTACAACATAGTCAAAGGACATTCAACATGGCTTATCAGAAAATCGTCGTCCCCGCCGGCGAGAAGATCACGATGAAGGACGGGAAGCTCCTCGTCCCGGACAATCCGATTCTGCCGTTCATCGAGGGCGACGGCACGGGACCGGACATCACGCGCGCGGCGATGACCGTGTGGAACGCCGCCGTCAAGGCCGCCTATGGCGACAGTCGCAGGATTTCGTGGATGGAGGTCTACGCCGGCGAGAAGTCGAACGCCGTCTACGGTCCGAACACCTGGTTGCCGCAGGAGACGCTGGATGCCTGCCGCGACTATCTCGTCTCCATCAAGGGGCCGCTCACGACGCCCGTTGGCGGCGGCATTCGCTCGATCAACGTGGCCATGCGCCAGCAGCTTGATCTTTACGTCTGTCTGCGTCCCGTGCGCTGGTTCAAGGGCGTGCCCTCCCCTGTGAAGCGTCCCGAACTGACGGACATGGTCATTTTCCGCGAGAACACGGAGGACATCTATGCGGGCATCGAATGGAAGTACGGCACGCCCGAGGCGGCGAAGGTCGTCGATTGGCTTGTGAAGGAAATGGGCGTGAAGAAGATCCGCTTCCCGCAGACCGCCTCGATCGGCGTCAAGCCCGTCTCGCTCGAAGGTACGGAACGTCTTGTACGGGCCGCGCTCGACTACGCCGTTGCGAACGACCGCAAGAGCGTCACGCTCGTCCACAAGGGCAACATCCAGAAGTTCACCGAGGGCGCGTTCCGGGACTGGGGCTACGCGCTCGCCCAGCGCGAATACGGCGCGACGCCCATTGACAACGGCCCGTGGTGTTCGTTCAAGAACCCGAAGACCGGCCGCGAAATCGTCGTGAAGGACTGCATCTGCGACGCCTTCCTCCAGCAGATTCTCACGCGCCCGGCCGAGTACGACGTGATCGCCACGCTGAACCTCAACGGCGACTACGTGTCCGACGCGCTCGCCGCGACGGTGGGTGGCATCGGCATTGCGCCCGGCGCGAACGTCAACTACCAGACGGGCGTGGCGGTCTTCGAGGCCACGCACGGCACGGCGCCGAAGTATGCGAATCTCGACAAGGTCAATCCCGGCTCGCTCATCCTCTCCGGCGAGATGATGCTGCGCTACATGGGCTGGACCGAGGCGGCGGACAAGATCGTCGAGGCGATGGACAAGGTCATTGCCGCCAAGACGGTCACGTACGACTTCGCCCGTCAGATGGAGGGCGCCACGGAAGTGAAGTGCTCCGCGTTCGGCGATGCGCTCGCCGCCGCCATGCGCTAATCGCATCCATCCCGAAAACAATCGGAGTTGCGTTTTCCATCAGAAAATTGTAAAATGATGTCTCTGACAAGAAGATGAAAGGTCACACATGAAACGGACATTGGCAAAGAAGGCGGCGGTCGCGCTTGCGGCTGTCTCCGTTTTTACGTTTTTGAATCCCGTTCTGGCGCAGGATGCGGACGCGGCGGGCGGCGAGCCGGCGAAAGCCGAAGAGGGCGAACTCGCGCCGCAGCCGGCGGCGAAGCCGGAGCGGAGTTTTCTGCCGTTGATGCGCTGTCTTCGCGCCGAGGGGCAGGTGCAGGTGCTCAAGCCGCGCACGGAAGCGTGGGTGAATGCCGAAGAGGGGCGTCTGTACCCGCTCGGTTCCACGATTCGCGTCAATGGTGCGGTGGGCGTGTCGCCGGAGGCCGTGTTTGAGTTTGGCGAAAAGGCCACGATTCGTGTGACGGGCGCCGCCGAGTTCGCGACGCGCGAAATCGAATTGGGAAGCTCGGCGCGGACGGTTGTCCTCAAGTCGGGTGCTGTTGACATCAAGCTTCCGTTGACGTTGAAGGAGGGCGCGTTCTCCGTCACGGCGCCGTTCTTCACGGCCTCCAACCTTGCGGGCGAGAGCCAGTTCGACTACAAGCCCCTGTCCGATGGCGACGAGACGCTCGTTCGTTGTGTGACGGGGACGTTGACGTTGCAGGGTCGTCACTACAAGATCGCCAAGATGCGCGCGGCCGACCAGATCCGCATTCGCACGACGGGCGATGATCTCTTCACCTCGCTGCTGGGCGAAATCGGCGACTGCAAAGTCACGCTCGACCAGGGCATTGAGCGGAAGAAAGAGGTGGGCGACAACGGCGCAATGATTGAAAAGGAAGTTCCGCGTACGCTTGAGTTCGGTCTCTTCCCGCAGTACGAAGTCAAGATCTTCCGTCGCACGGCCGAAGTCGGCGGACGGATGATTGTCTCGATGATGACGTTCGACCAGGCGGGCGAGATGAAGAATCGGTGCGCGTTTGCCGAGGGTCTCGCGATTGTGAATTCGGGCGAACTCGTCGTCGCCACCAAGATTTCTGAGGCCGATGCCAAGAAGGAGAAGGCTGCCGAAAAAGAAGATTCCGAGACAGTGGAAGACGATGCGACCGAAGCGTCCGACGAGAAGAAGTCCGATGCGGCGGGCGAGGCGGATTCCGGGGAGAAACCGGCCGAGGAGGCTGCGGACGATTCCGACATCTGACGGCAGAGGCTATCCGTTTTTCGTTTGCTAGTAGTATTCAAGACAGGGTGAAATAAAGTGGTTATTCAGAAGTTCAATCGCCTCATTAAGAACAAGTGGGTCTGGGGCGTGTTTGCGGTGTTGATTTCGGCGTTTTTTGCGTTTGATTTCCTCTTTACGGGTGGTGACGGGGAACGCGGGGACGGTACGGCCGCCGGGACGTTGGGCGGGAAGGACGTGTCCGCCCAGCGGTTTGGCGACTTGACCCGCGATGCGCGTGGGTTCGGTCGTGGCCGCGACAACACGAGCACGTCCGCCGAAATCAATCGTCAGGCCTGGGAAGCGTGTGCCGCGCTTGATGTGGCCAAGGACAAGCATCTGGAGGCCACGAGCGAGGACGTGCGCGAGAACATCCGCCGTATTCCCGTTTTCCAGGGGCAGAACGGCGCGTTCTCCCTGGCCGCCTATCAGATGTGGCTGCGCGACAATGGCATGACGGCGGAATACTTCGAGGCCTACCTCAAGCGCCAGTTGACGTTGCGTAAGGTCACGCAGGTCGTCCTTGGATCGGCCGCGTGGGTGTCGCCGATGGAACTTGATGCCGCGATCAATGATTTGACGGACAAGTTCACGGTGCGCGTCGCCGCGTTTACGGACAAGAACGCCGACAAGGTGACGGTTGACGACAAGGCGATTGAAGCCTATTACAAAGACAACACGAATTCCATTGCCCTGCCGGATTGCGTTCGCCTGAAATACGTCTGCTTCAAGGCTGACGCCACGAACCGTTTGGCGCAGTTCTCGATTTCGGAGGATGAGCTTCGCGACCGTTATGATGCGACGTCCAGCCGTTTTGAGACGACGGTGACGGAAACGAACGGCACGACGCGGACGGAGACGAAACCGTTCGAGTCTGTCCGCCCGATCCTTGAAAAGGAACTCCAGCTCATCGCCTCCGTGGAGGCGTATCGCACGAATCTGCTCTTCCGCGTCTATCCGCAGGAGAACGCGGCGGTTGCGACGGACGGAAAGAAGGTCGACCGCTTGGAGAAGATTGCCGCCGAGGAAAAGGCGAAAGTCATGACATCGCAGCGCTTCTCGTTGAGCGGCCGCTATGTGCCGGGGTTCATGGTGCGTCCGTCGACGATCGCGCCCGACGTGAAGGATTTGACGACGGCGGTGGCCGAACTCGATGCCGAGTCCGAAGACCTCCGCTACGGCGTGGTCGTCGGAACGAACTGCGTCTACCTGATCGAATTGGCGGGGCCTGTTGAAAAGGCGCACGTGCCGTCGTTCGCGGAAGCCAAGGAAATCATTCGTCCCGATGCGTTGGCGGATGCTCGTCAGAAAGCGTTCAAGGCGGAGGTCGAGAAGACGCGCGCGAAACTCGCGGCGGATCTCGCGGCCGGCAAGCCGTTCGACGCGAAGGCTCTCGCGGGCGCGACGGTCTCCACGTCGACCGTATTCTCTGTCGCCTCCCTTCAGCGTGATGTCTTCCCGGACGCGATGTACGTCGGGCCGGCGGCGATGAAGTTGGCCAAGGGCAAGTTGTCCGATTTCGTGACGACGTCGAATCCGCGCCGTGCGCTTGTGGTTTATGTGGAAGATCGTGTCCCGGGCGACGCTACGCAGATTCAGATCATGCGCGCGCAGGTTCGCGATCAGTTGGCGGGCGATTCCGCGCGGACGCTGCCGAGCGACTGGACGGCGTGGAATCTGAATCGGATGGGCTTCACGACGACGTCGTTGTCGTCCGTCGAGGTGTCCGATGACGGTGCGCTTTTTGAAGAGTGATCCGGCGGCGCAACTGCCGTCCTACGCCCATCCCGGTGACGCCGGGATGGACGTGTGTTCTGTTGAGACGCTTGTTTTGCAGCCCGGCACCCGTGCGCTTGTGCGGACGGGGCTGAAGATGCAGATACCGCTCGGTCTGGAGGCTCAGATCCGGCCGCGTTCGGGGTTGGCGTTGAAGCATGGCATCACGGTGCTCAATTCGCCAGGTACGATTGACGCCGGCTATCGCGGCGAACTGGGCGTCGTGTTGATCAACTTGGGGCAAGAGCCGTTCACGGTCGAAAAGGGAATGCGTATTGCTCAGATGGTGATCGCGCCCGTCGTCTCGGCCATGATCGAAGAGGTGTCCGCGCTCGATGCGTCCGACCGTGCGGCGGGCGGATTCGGGTCGACCGGCCTCGTCTGATTTTATAGGTGATTATGATTCTGGATATTGTCAAATACGGTAGCGAGATTCTGCGCGAAGCCGCCACGCCCGTGCCGGCCGTCACGCCAGCCCTTGTTGCGTTGGCGGAGGACATGATTGAAACGATGCACAAGGCCCGCGGCGTCGGTTTGGCGGCGGAGCAGGTCGGCCGCTTGGAGGCGATGTGCGTCATTGACGTCCCCGCCGACTGTGACGAAGACGAGGAAATCCGCGCGTTCAACGCGAAGGTGGCGATGCCGCTCGTACTGTTCAACCCCGTAATCATTGCCACGGAGGGGACGCAGGATGGCAAAGAGGGGTGTTTGAGCCTTCCGAACATGAGCGCCCCTGTTGTCCGGGCGGACAAGGTGACGTGCCAGTACACGGATGTGCACAACCAGATTCAGATTGTTTCCGCGCGCGGTTTTCTGGCTCGTGCCATCCAGCATGAGACGGATCATCTGAAAGGCGTGTTGTACGTCGACCATTTGAACGCCTACGACAAAGTCGCGATGGCGAAGAAACTGCAGAAGCTCGCCAAGAAGAACGGCGGGACACTTTAAGACAATTTTACTTTGATGAAAGCGGAGAGCGGCATGAGTCAGGCGGGCGCGATTGAGACGTGGTTGAAAGCAGGGTTTGAGGCGGCGTTTCCGGGGAACGAGTTCCCCAATGTCCGCGCTTTGCCGGCGACGGATGCGAAGTTTGGTGACTTCCAGTGCAACGACGCGTTGGCCAGTGCCAAAATTCTCCACCAGCCGCCGCGCAAGATCGCCGAGGCGGTTTTCGCGAAACTGCAGGAGACGCAACCCGCATTCATTGAAAAGATTGAACTCGCCGGGCCGGGTTTTCTGAACATCACTGTCTCGCCCGCCTGGTTGTCGGAGCGACTGGCCGCGCTCGGCGCGGAAACGACGCTGGGCATCCCGCAGACGGGAACGGGGCGGAAGGTCGTCATCGACTATTCGTCGCCGAACGCCGCCAAGCAGATGCACATCGGGCATATCCGCTCCACGGTCATCGGTAACGCGCTCGACCGTCTTTATCGCGCCCTTGGCTACACGGTGATTGCGGACAACCATTTGGGCGACTGGGGAACGCAGTTCGGCATTCTCATCAAGGGTTATCGCGAATGCCTTACGCAGGAAGAGCGCGACAACTTGACGGTTGCGAACCTTGAGAAGTGTTACGTGCTGTCCGCCGCGAAAGCGAAAGAAAGCGAAGACTGGAAACAGGCCTGTCGCGAAGAACTCGTGCGTCTCCAACAGGGCGCGGCAGACGATGTGGCGCTCTGGAAGCGGTTCATCGAAATTTCCATCGCGGAGTTCGACCGGATGTACGCGAAACTCGGCGTCAAGTTCGACACCTATCGCGGCGAGTCCTACTACAACGACATGATGCCCGCCGTGTTGAAGCGTCTGGAAAAGGCCGGTCTCTCCGAACCGAGCGAGGGCGCGACGATCGTCAATCTCGAACGCGACGGCCTTGGCGTGGCCATTGTCCGCAAGTCGGACGGCGGGTTCAACTACACGACTTCCGATCTTGCTTGCGTGGAGTCGCGTGTGAAGGACTACGATCCCGAGCGCATCCTCTACGTGACGGACGATCGTCAGCAGCTCCACTTCAAACAGTTCTTCCGCATTTGCGAAAAGCTCGGCTATACGACGAAGCTCGTCCACGTCCCATTCGGTTTGATGTCGTTTGCCGGTCGCGCCATTTCGACGCGCGAGGGCAACTTGATCAAGCTCGACGATTTGCTGGCCGAGGCCGTGAAGCGCGCGCGACAGATTGTGGAGTCGCGTCCCGCCAAGGAGGGCGAGGCGCCGCTGACGCCCGCTGAGGTGGAGCGCTTGGCCGAGCAGATCGGCTTTGGCGCGGTGAAGTACGCCGACTTGAGCCACGATCCGGCCACGGCGATTGATTTCGACTGGGATAAGGCGTTGGCGCTTGAAGGCAATTCGGGGCCTTACCTCCAGTACGCCTACGCACGTGTCTGCTCGTTGTTGGACAAGGCGGCGGTGGACGGTTTGTCGGCCGGCGGGAATCCGTTGCCCGCAACACTGGCCTATGCGGTGGCGACGCCGGTTGAAAAACAGCTCGCGCTCCAACTGCTCCAGTTTGGTCCTACGGTGTTTCGTGCCGCCGAGTCCTACAAACCGAGCGTACTGGCGGACTATCTGTTCCAGACGGCGCAGCTTTACAGTTCCTTCTACCAGCGTTCGCCGATTCTGAAATCCGAACCCGGTGTGCGTGACGCGCGCTTGGCGTTGTGCGCCCTTTTCGGCAAGGTGCTCGCGAAGGGACTCGATTTGCTCGGCATTGAAACGCCCCGGCGGATTTAGCGCGTCCGTACGCGACGTCTGAATTTCTCCCTCAAAGTCATTGGATGTGTTGACGGGGGAGAAAAAAAAAATAGTACAATACGGTCGTATAAGACGGAATTTGTGCGGGGGAGTTCTCCGTGCGGGGACGTCTTGTTGTCGCATCCTCAAAGGACAAGGCCGTATCGATGGAGAAGAAGGTTGTTCTGATCGCGGGCGTGGGAACGTCCCCTGCCGTGTTGACGGAGACGGTGTGGGCGCTGGCCCACCAGAAGTCACCCGTCATTC
>CAYZYQ010000086.1:0-11703 GCA_964482645.1 uncultured Lentisphaeraceae bacterium
AGAAGGACGAGGACGTTCCGCTGTCGAGCGGCACGTTCTTCGGCGTGGTCGAGGAGGACGGGAATCGGCTGACGAACGGACTACCGAAACTGGCGTCCATTACGTTCACGGCCTCGGCGGCGGCGACGCCCGCGCTCTCCGCGAAGGTGGCGATTGGCGGGAAGACGTACGCGTTCAGCGCGAAGGGCTGGGACGACGCGGCGGACGGTGGCGCACCGACGGTGCGCACCCGTACGCTCGTGAACGTGCAGAGAGCGGGCAAGATCGCGTACACGAACACGCTCACGGTGGCCGTGCGCGACGGCGCGACGACGGACTGGGACGTCGCCATATATGGCGACGCACCCGACCATGGCGGCGCGGCGGCGGGCGCACTCGGCTATGGCGACGCACCCGACCATGGCGGTATGGTGGTGGGTGCATGGCCTGGAGCCGATGCGACGGTGGAACTGATGATGAACGTCCCCGACGCGAAGGGGAAGAGCTTCCAGACGGGCGTCCGCTACGCGGGCGCGTTGTACCGCCAGAACGCGAAGATCCAGGCGTACCTCGACGCGGCACTGAAATTTGCCGGGTACTACACGGTGGCGCTCGTGGCGGACGGCGGGGCGGGACGCCCCGCCCTACCGGATGGCGGAACAGACGCCCAATCGGCAGGACGCCCCGCCCTACCGGATGGCGGAACAGACGCCCAATCGGTAGGGCGCGACGTCCCTGTCGCGCCGAACGGCGGGCGTGATGACGATGATGGCTCGATTGGCAACGGCTACCTGACGCTGACGATCGACAACAAGGGCAATGCGAAGGTGGCCGGCATTCTTGCCGACGGCGCGACGAAACCCTCGGCCGCGCCGAAGGCCTGCGCCGTCGTGGCGGACGGATCGTCCGCGAACGGCCTTGCACTGCTCGTGCCGGTGCATTTCGCGAAGGGGACGGTCTGCTTCGGCGGCACGCTGCGCCTCTACGCGGTCGAGGACGCCTCGAACCCCGACGGCTCGGGCATCCGCATTGTGGCGGATACCGCAAACCTGCTTGCGTGGTACGACGACTCGGCGGTCGGGTGCGTCGCCATACATGGCGACGGGAAAGGCATCCCCCTCGCCCCCTGCGGCGGGTGGTACGACAAGGTGCTCAACCTCCAGCGCCACTACCTCGACTACGCGCTCTCGGTTGAGGCTGCGGACATCGCGGCGTTCCCGGCGGACGAGCTGCCCGACGGATACCGCTTCGTCGAGGGCGTGTCGCCGGACGGCTTCGCCCTCGCGCTGGAGAACGACAAGGTGGTGTACGACAAGAAGAAGATCGTGAAGACGAACCGTCTCACCGACTTCATGCTCAGCACGAACGTCTGCAACGTGTCGGTGAAACTGGTCCGCGCGACGGGCCTCGTCACGGGCGGGTTCTCGCTCTGGGGCGAACGCGCGGACGGCGCGAAGCAGAAGGAGCTGACGGGCTTCAAGGCGTATGGCGTCCTCCTCCTCGCCCGCGATCCGGCCGTGCCGCTGGATGACCGCATCATTGCGCCCGGTTTCGCCACGAAGAAGGTCAAGACGACGTACTTTGACGAAAAGGGCAGGAAAAAGGCCCTCACGTGGTCGTTCTCCACGCCGTTCAACATCGTAGGCGAATAAGTCCAAAAGGCGGCACCATTCCGCCGCGGCGTCGCCGACAGTTTTCGCAAATGATGCACAGAAATTTTCGCAAATGAGAACATGTGCGGTTTTGATTCATGATATAATACCGTTTGGCTTCAATTTCGCATTGGAGGAACTGCCATGAAAACGCTGAAGAAAAAAAAATCAATTAAAGTTGCGCTGGGATGCGTCCTGGCGTCCGTCGCGCTCGGCGCGGGGGCGGACACCGTTGCCTGGTGGCCGCTGGCGTATGAGGCCGGTGTGAAGACAACGGTGGACACGGTGATCACGAACGTCGCCAACCCCGACATTCTGGCGGCGCAGCCGATTTCGCTGGATGGCTCGGTGAACATCCAGGAGGGCGACAGCGCGTACTGTCCGCAGGGCACGAACGCCTTTCCTGCCGGATGGGGCGTGTGGGTGCCGCAGTCCAACCAGTTCCAGACAGTTGAGACGGGGCTGAACTTCCACAAGATAGGGTTACACGAGCCGGCGGGCGCGTTGCGCGTGGACTTGAAGAAAACGAACGCGCTCGACCTCACGACCTTTACGTTCGAGGCGTTTTTCCGGATGCAGCAGGGGACTTCGACTTATGACTGGAACGTCATCGCCGTGCGTCCGGGGCGGTTGTACATGGCGGACAACACAACGAAGGTCAAGAACTACGATTGCTGGGGTGTTCGTGTCACGGGCGAGAAAGAGATTAAGTTCCGTTTCACGAACAAGGCGCAGGAAGCCTGGGAGGCGGCGGCTACTCGCGATAATATCAGTTCGTACAATCAAGAGATTACTTGCCCGACAGAGGCGTCGCTCTATGATGGGCGTTGGCATCACGTCGCGCTTGTCGTTGATGAAGACAAGGTAAAGGGATTCGTTGACCATAAACAATTAAAGGAAGGGAGGATCGAGCCGCGTTCCTACGCGAATGGCGCAGAAAACCTCTACATCGGTTCGACGCCGCAGACGCCGGGCTGTTTCGGCGGCACGATCGCGCACGTGCGCATTTCGGACACGGCATTGTCGGCGCAGCAGTTCCTTCAGTTCGCCACGCCGACGGGTGCGTCGGACGACGTGCCGCTCCACGTCAATTTCGAGCCGGCGGAAACGGTGGATGTCATGTCTCTGCCGGGCGACGTGCCGAATCTTGGCGGGGGTGGTGTCGTGACGTTCGCCTCGAAAGACGGATTTCCGCACGTGACGAACGATGCCGTGTCCGCTACGACCATCTACGATTCGCTGCTTGCCGATGCGGGGCGGGCGAACGCCGCGTGCATGGTGAACTCGACCAACGAGGATACCAGGACGTATGCGCAGTTCGTGCCGCCGCGCGACGACTTCACCAATTCCTCCTTTACGGTCGAATGCTTCTACAAGACGACTCAGGCCGACGAGTTCATTCCGCTCGTGCGGCGGCGCAGCAATTGGAACGTCCAGTTCAATCTGGGATTCAGCGACTCCCCTGGACAACTCGCCGCGACGGTCGTGCATACAGATGGAAGGGTGGACGATAAGGGGGACTTGCGCTACTCGCAGGATGCCATCACCGACGAAGAGACGACGAACGACGACGCGTGGCATCACGGGGCGCTCGTGGTGGATGCGGCTACGCGGACGGTGCGGCTCTATCGCGACTATTGCGCCGTGGGGACGAACGTGATTGTCATCGCGACGAATCGGTGGCTCGTTCCGTCAGGTTATCCCGTCTATATTGGTGGCGCAGATAACGGCAAAACGTTCGAAGGGGCTATCGACGACGTACGCATCACGATGCGCGCGCTCGCGCCGGCCGAGTTCATGACGAAAGACCATTTGCCCGCCGAACGGCCGACGCTGGGCTGGACGGGGTTCGAGGGTGCGGTGGACGGCGGCACGGACTTTTTCGCGTTGCGTTCGGGCGTGGCGGAGGCCGCCGGGGAGGACGGCGTCGCGCCGACGTTTGTCCGCCACAGCCGCATGGCGACGTTGCGGGACGGGAATGGGAACGTGTTGCGCAGGGACGACAAGCGAGCCGTCTCGTTCAATCGCGGCGTGGTGAAGTTCCCGAAGAATCCGTATCTGGCGGGACTTCCCGAGTGGACGGTCGAGTTCTTCGTCAAGGCCCCCGCCGTCCAGACGATCTATTCGGGAATCGTCCGCTGCAACTTTTATTCGGATTCCGCCGCCATGCCTGTCTGGGCGTTGAGCTGCTCCCAGGCGGATAAAGGCAGCCAGCTGCGCCTCCGTTGCTCCATGCGGAAGGCGGATGGAGCGTTGTACGACGGGGCCAACGAGGATACGGGCGTGGTGTTCGCCGATGACCGCTGGCATCACATCGCGGCACGATTCCGGGCATTCACGGACGAGGACGGAGTCGTCAAGACGCGGATTGAAATCTTCAAGGACAAGAACGTCGAGGGACTGTCGGCGGACGAACTGAAGCCCGACTGGACGGCCGACCGCGAGGGCGTGTTGGACTATGGCTACGGCAAGGCCAACATCTGGCTGGGCGCGTCCAGTTCGACCAACGCCTTTTTCGCGGGGGAGATCGACGAACTGCGCATTTCGCAGGGGCTGCTTGAGCCGGCGGACTTCCTGCGGAACACGCCAAGCGGCATGACGCTCATCCTGCGGTGACGGGATGATGCGTGGAAAAGAAAAGAAGGACAGTAATTGAATGGGCATGTTTGAGAACAAGATCGTGCTGGTGACCGGCGGCAACCGGAACACGGGGCTGGACATTGTCGAGAAGTTCGTGCGCGAAGGCGCCCGCGTGTTCATGTGCGGGTCGACGGCGGAATCGACGGCGCGGGGCGAGGCGGAACTGGCGCGGCGTGGCGTCGCCGTCTCGGCGCAGGCGTGCGACGTGGGCAACCGCGAGCAGGTGGCCGCGCTGATGGACCGGATTGCGCGGGAGGCGGGGCGTCTCGACATCCTCGTGAACAACGCGGCCGATCAGGGTCTGGGGCTAGGCGGTCCGCTGGAGATGGATCCCGAGGCGATCTTGAAGGTGATGAACACGAACGTGAAGGGCGGTTTTCAGGTCACGCAGATGGCGGCCAACCGCTTCTTCATGCGGCAGGAGACGCGCGGCGTGGTCGTGTTCCTCTCGTCGAACACCGCGAAGCGGGCGATTCGGGGGCGCACGGCCTACTGCGCGTCGAAAGGCGCGATCAACGCGATGGTCCGCTCGCTCGCGCTCGACTTGGCGCCGCTCGGCATCCGCGTGAACGCCTGTGCGCCCGGCTACATCTACACTGAGCGGTGGGATGCGCTCGACGAGGCGACGAAGGCGCGGCGGCGGGCGAACTGTCCGCTGGGCGTCGAGGCGAAGGGGGCGGACATCGCGAACGTGGTGGCGTTTCTGGCGAGTGGCATGAGCGGCAACATGACGGGTGAAATCGTCACGTGCGACGCCGGATGCAGTTGCCAGCACATGCCGAAGGACGTGGATCTGTGAGGGGGCGGCACTACAAGTGGCTGCTGGTGGCGATGCTCAGCGGCGCGTTCTTTTTCCATCAGGCGGATCGCGCGTTGTTCGGTCTGCTCACCGTGCCGATCCAGAAAGACCTGTCGCTCACCGACGTCCAGATCGGCTGGATCAACACGACGCTCAGCTGGACGCTGGCGGCGATGACGGTGGTGGCGGGCTTTCTGGGCGACCGTTTTTCGCGCAAGTGGATCATCACGCTGTCCTTGATCGCCTGGTCGCTCATGACCGTGGGCATGGGCTTCATTGGCGGCTTTCTGGGGGCGCTGCTTCTGCGTTCCATCGCGACGGGCGTGGGCGAAAGTTTCTACGCGCCGAGCGCCTATGCGCTGATCGCCGCGCAGCATCGGGAGAGTCGTTCGCTTGCGTTGTCCATCCACCAGTCCGCGCTCTACGTGGGACTGATGATCTCCGGCGTGCTTGTTGCGTGGGCGATGGACGTTCTGGGCGGCTGGCGGCATGTCTTCGTGGCGTTCGGCGCGGCGGGCGTGCTGCTGGGCGTCGGGTTCGTCTTCTGGCTGCGCGACGACCGGCCGCCGGCGGTTGGGGTGCGTCCGCGCGAGGCGTCCGTGAATGCGCGGGCGAGCGTCGCCGCCGGGCTTCGCGCCTATTTCGCGAATCCCTCCGCGCTCTGCGCCACGGCGGGGTTCGTGGCCATTGTGTTCGTGAACAACGCCTACCTCTTCTGGGCGCCGAAGTTCGCGGCGGAGAAGTTCGCGCTCGACGTCGGTGCGGCGGGGCGCGGGGTGATGTTCGGACACCACCTCTGCGCCCTCGTGGCGATTCTGGCGGGCGGGGCGATTACGGACAAGTTCGTCCGGCGCTATCCGCGTTTTCGCCTGGGCTTCCAGATTCTCGCCCTGCTGGGCGGTGCGCCCATGCTGCTGGGGCTGGGGCTTTCGTCGTCCTTCACGGCCTTTCTCGTGGCGGCGGCGGCCTACGGCGTGTTTCGCGGCTGCTTCGAGGTGAACACGCACGCCTCGCTGTTCGACGTCGTGCCGCCGGAACATCGTTCCACGGCGGTGGGGCTGCTCAACATGGTGGCGTTCTTCTTCGGCGGGCTTTCGGGCGTCGCGATGGGGGCGCTTTCGCAGCGCTGGGGCGTGCGGGGTTTTGAGATCGGTTTCGGGATCATGGCGGGCGCGTATCTGCTGGCGGCCGCGTTGATGTCCGTGAGCTTCTTCTTCACGTTCAAGCGCAATCGCGTTTCGGCGAGTGTGCTATAATTGTGCCATGGAGAAAATAGCAACAGACATCTACACGTTCGATGAACTGCGGAAGAACGGTTTCACGTACGTCGACAAGACAGACCGCATCCTTCCGCTTGCCAATCTGTCACAGGGCAAGCAGTTCTTTCTCGCCCGTCCGCGCCGGTTCGGCAAGTCGCTGCTCGTCTCCACGCTGAAGGGCCTCTTCCAGGGGAGGCGCGAACTGTTCAAGGGGCTTGCGATCGAGCCGCAATGGGACTGGTCGAAGGCGTATCCCGTCATCCACCTCGACATGGGTTCGACCCAGGCGGACACGGCAGAACGGTTTGAGAGCATTCTTCTGGAACGTCTTGCGCACTGCGAGGACGAACTCGGGCTGGCGCATTCAGGCGTGAAGATTCCGCAGCTGCGTTTTCAGAGCGTCTGTGAACGCGCGGCGGCGAAATCCCCGACGGGACAGGTCGTGATTCTCATCGACGAGTACGACAAGCCGCTGCTGGGGCATCTCTGCAGACCGGAAGTCGAGGGCTTCCGCGCCGCGCTCAAGGCGTTCTACTCCGTCGTGAAGACGTGCGAGAGCTTTCAGCGCTTTGCGCTCATCACGGGCGTGAGCAAGTTCTCGAAGGTGTCGATCTTCTCCGACCTCAACAACCTCGTCGACCTCACGCTCTCGGCGCAGACGGCCACGCTGCTCGGCTACACGCACGAGGAGGTGAGGAGGTACTTCCCCGAACGCCTCGCGGCGCTTGGCGCGACGAACGGGATGGACGCGGACGCGGCGTTCGCAGCGGTCGTCAAGTGGTACGACGGATACCGTTTCCATCCGAACGCGGAGCGCGTCTTCAATCCGGTCTCCCTCGGCCGCTGTCTCGTTGACGGCGAATTTAGGTCGTACTGGTACGAGACGGGGACGCCGGCTTTTCTCGTCGAGCTGCTGCGGAAGAATCCGAGGGACATCACGAATCTGACGGTCTCCGAAGACCTGCTGGGCGCGTACGAGCCGAGCAACCCCGCCATCGAGCCGCTGCTCTTCCAGACGGGCTACCTGACGATCCAGGAGCTGGTGATGGTCGGCGAACGCCGCTGCTACCGCCTCCGCTTTCCGAACGAGGAAGTCTGCGCGGCGTTCAGCGACTCGCTCATGTCCGCCTACACGACGGTCTCCAGGAGCGACTTCGCGCAGATTCAGATCGACTGCCGCCAGGCGCTCGTGGAACACGACCTGCCGGCGTTCTTCAGGACGCTCTCGTCGCTTTTCGCGAACATCCCCTACGACCTCACCGACCGCCAGAACGAGCAGACGTGGCAGGCGATCCTCGCCGTGATTCTCAATTTCCTGGGCTTCCGCGTCCTTCCCGAAGTGCGCACGAACCGCGGCCGCATCGACATGGTGATCCACGCCGGCGAGGAGATCTACGTCGTCGAGCTGAAGCTGGACAAGTCCTCCCCCGCCGCGCTCGCCCAGATTCTGAAGAAAAGATACTACGAGAAGTACCTTCCCGAGAGGAAGCGCATCACGCTGCTCGGCATCAACTTCTCGACGGAAAAGCGCGGAATCTCCAGCTGGCGCTCGAAGAAGATCGAAGGTGGGCAACAGGCGAGTGTGCTATAATTGTGCCATGGAGAAAATAGCAACAGACATCTACACGTTCGATGAACTGCGGAAGAACGGTTTCACGTACGTCGACAAGACAGACCGCATCCTTCCGCTTGCCAATCTGTCACAGGGCAAGCAGTTCTTTCTCGCCCGTCCGCGCCGGTTCGGCAAGTCGCTGCTCGTCTCCACGCTGAAGGGCCTCTTCCAGGGGAGGCGCGAACTGTTCAAGGGGCTTGCGATCGAGCCGCAATGGGACTGGTCGAAGGCGTATCCCGTCATCCACCTCGACATGGGTTCGACCCAGGCGGACACGGCAGAACGGTTTGAGAGCATTCTTCTGGAACGTCTTGCGCACTGCGAGGACGAACTCGGGCTGGCGCATTCAGGCGTGAAGATTCCGCAGCTGCGTTTTCAGAGCGTCTGTGAACGCGCGGCGGCGAAATCCCCGACGGGACAGGTCGTGATTCTCATCGACGAGTACGACAAGCCGCTGCTGGGGCATCTCTGCAGACCGGAAGTCGAGGGCTTCCGCGCCGCGCTCAAGGCGTTCTACTCCGTCGTGAAGACGTGCGAGAGCTTTCAGCGCTTTGCGCTCATCACGGGCGTGAGCAAGTTCTCGAAGGTGTCGATCTTCTCCGACCTCAACAACCTCGTCGACCTCACGCTCTCGGCGCAGACGGCCACGCTGCTCGGCTACACGCACGAGGAGGTGAGGAGGTACTTCCCCGAACGCCTCGCGGCGCTCGGCGCGGCGAACGGGATGGACGCGGACGCGGCGTTCGCGGAGATCGTCAAGTGGTACGACGGCTACCGCTTCGAGGAGAACGCGGAGCGGGTCGTGAACCCGGTCTCACTCGGACGCTGCCTTTCCGACGGGAAGTTCAAGTCGTACTGGTACGAGACGGGGACGCCGGCTTTTCTCGTCGAGCTGCTGCGGAAGAATCCGAGGGACATCACGAATCTGACGGTCTCCGAAGACCTGCTGGGCGCGTACGAGCCGAGCAACCCCGCCATCGAGCCGCTGCTCTTCCAGACGGGCTACCTGACGATCCAGGAGCTGGTGATGGTCGGCGAACGCCGCTGCTACCGCCTCCGCTTTCCGAACGAGGAAGTCTGCGCGGCGTTCAGCGACTCGCTCATGTCCGCCTACACGACGGTCTCCAGGAGCGACTTCGCGCAGATTCAGATCGACTGCCGCCAGGCGCTCGTGGAACACGACCTGCCGGCGTTCTTCAGGACGCTCTCGTCGCTTTTCGCGAACATCCCCTACGACCTCACCGACCGCCAGAACGAGCAGACGTGGCAGGCGATCCTCGCCGTGATTCTCAATTTCCTGGGCTTCCGCGTCCTTCCCGAAGTGCGCACGAACCGCGGCCGCATCGACATGGTGATCCACGCCGGCGAGGAGATCTACGTCGTCGAGCTGAAGCTGGACAAGTCCTCCCCCGCCGCGCTCGCCCAGATTCTGAAGAAAAGATACTACGAGAAGTACCTTCCCGAGAGGAAGCGCATCACGCTGCTCGGCATCAACTTCTCGACGGAAAAGCGCGGAATCTCCAGCTGGCGCTCGAAGAAGATCGAAGGTGGGCAAGTGTAGACATGCAGCGCAAGGACAGGAAAAAGAAAATCGCCCCGTTGCGGAACAAGCCTGTTTTTTCGGGCGGATTCCGCACGAGCGCGAACGCCGATGAAAATGGGTTCTGGCGGAAATGCAGTGATGTGCACAGCGCGATTTCATTCTTTTCCGGCTGTGGTGGAATGGACTTTGGTTTCATGGGGGGCTTTTCCGTTCTCGGGCAAGTCTATGAACGTCTTCCGTTCGATGTCGTCGAGGCGTACGACGTCCTTGGCGATGCGGTCGAGTGCTACCGTCTGAACGTCTCCGAGCGCATATGCGAGGCAGACCTCACAAAGATCGACGTTGCGTCTTTGCCGTCTGCCGACTTGCTGATTGGTGGTTTCCCATGCCAGGATTTCTCGTCGGCTGGGCCGAAGGCCGGATTGGACGGCAGAAGGGGAAGATTGTATCGCGTCCTGATGGACTACATGAAATGCCATCGGCCGCGCATCGTTGTGGGCGAAAACGTCATCCATCTTGCACGAATGCAGAACGGTGCGTGTCTGCGGACGATCGTGAAGGACTTGCAGTCCTGTGGCTATCACTTCGACGTATGGAACCTCTATGCGCCGGACTATGGGGTTCCGCAGAACAGGCGCAGACTGTTCTTCATCGGCGTGAGGGACGACGTGCCGGGTTTTCCGGTGAAACCGACGCCGACGCATGTCCGCCGTCCTGTCAGCATATCACAAGCGTTGTCCGATCTGGAGTCGGTCACGGACGAGACGGTAGCTAATCAGAGCCAGTATTTCGTCTCCTCGCGGGCGACGTCCGGCGGTGGGCAGGGCGACAACGTCAACGTTCCCGACAAGGTGGCGTATTGCATCAGGGCGAACGCCCGTGGACGAATCCAGTTCCACTACCGTCTTGACAGGCGGCTCACCGTGCGCGAATGCGCACGTGTCCAGACTTTTCCGGACGCATTCGTGTTTCCATTTACAACGCAGCGGAATCTGACGTTGATTGGAAACGCCGTGCCGCCGATTCTCGCCCATGCCGTCGCACGTTCGATCCATGCCTTTGTCGCCAACGTCGATGGCGTTGCGTCCGATCCGAATGCCGTGATAATGAAACGCGAGTACGAATTGCTTGAACAGGGAACGCTTGGACTATGAGCAAGACCGATGCTGAATATCTCGAAGTATTTCTTGCGCCGCTTCGTGTTTGCGCAAACTATCAGCCGGCTTTTGGAACGTCGGGTGGCGTAGGACTGTCGCTAGGTGACTTCAAGGAACTATATGGCGCGGACGAGTTCTATTCATGGATTGGACTGGACTCTCCTCTCATCTATGCGGCACACAGGGCGTCAGGCGGATTGACATCCATATATCGTCAGGTGGGCATTGCCTCGGAGCGTTTGCTTCGAGAAATTATCAAGGATTCGCTTGGACTCGACGAGCATCAGGTGGAATGGCGATACGAGTACAATCGCACGAGCCGACAAAAAGCGTTCCACGTGCTTGATGCACGAATAACCGTTGACGACGTGACTTCGGACGATTCGGCATCTCGGTTGCAGAGTTGGCTTGTTCACGCCCTGAAGAACGCGGGTGGCGACAAGCGACTGAATGTACGGGGTGCGATATTTGAAATTCGCCAAGGCTACAAGAGCGCGGATTCAAAGCGGCAGAATGCCGATTTGCGTTTCGGCGCAAAGGCTTATCAGGCGGCTCATCTGCCAGTCGTTGCGGTGCTTTCGTCGCAGGTTAGTGAAACAGTTATTTCCCGATACCGAGATGCGGGAATGCTGGTCATGACTGGTACGCCTTCGAACGATGCGACGGTTTCGACATTTGCGTTTTTCAAGACAGTTGTCGGGTACGATCTCGCTGGATTTTTTGCACGTGCTTCGTCTGCAATTCAGAAGGAAGTCCATGGCCTTGTCGAAAAGCTGCTTTCGACGAGATAGGGAATTGGAGTAGTGGTACTTTGGATTGTGAATAAAAAATGGCGCAAGCTGTGGACATAACAGAAGACAAACTGCGGTTTGTCACGTTCTGCGTGGAAATGTACGCGAGGCGGCATGGGACTTCCGGCGAACATCCCGTCCGCAGGCGCTTGAAAGCCTTCGGTTTCTGGATTGCAAGGAGTATGTGCCATGATTAACCAGCAGAATCTGCGGTCGATCCTTCCTGGAAAAATTGTCCGCACCGTGGTGCTGATGTCACAGCGGTTGGGCA
>CAYZYQ010000087.1:0-11645 GCA_964482645.1 uncultured Lentisphaeraceae bacterium
GCACGGGCGTCGCGACGGTCAAGCCGAACGGCGCGGCCGTCAGGGTCATGAGCCACGGACACGACATCACGTCGTTCCTCGACATTCCGGCGGCGGTCGACGGCGTGGTCAATCTTGCGTCCGCGACGGTGAAAGCGGAGTATGCACGGGAACCGCTCGACGTCACGCAGGGCGCGGTGATCGACCTGTCGTCGCCGTCCCGCCCGTCGCTGACGACCGCGCCAACGCGGAAGGGGCTGGTCTACACCCTCCGCGAGGGCGCGACGCTCGACGCGATGCGGAACAGCGCGACGACGACGACGAAGGTCGGCGACGGCCAGCCGTGGAC
The DNA here is from genome assembly GCA_964482645.1 of uncultured Lentisphaeraceae bacterium. Taxonomy (GTDB): domain Bacteria; phylum Verrucomicrobiota; class Kiritimatiellia; order RFP12; family UBA1067; genus RUG572. The sequence goes on from CAYZYQ010000087.1 coordinate 329, forward strand.
GCCGCCTCTCACCGTGACGGGCGGCGCGAGCGGCTTCTATTCGATTCGCGTGGGCAAGTAAGTGTGGCGTTCCCGATTTTCACATTTCCTTCTTGCCTTTCATCCCTGCATTCTGTTATGATAATGGGCATCATTTTTCAAAGGCAAATCAACACAGAGTTTCATCCTAAAAGGAGTTAAAAACAATGAAATGTTCCACGATGATGGCGCTGGCGTTCTGCGGAGTTCTCGCGTTCGCGGTGACGGGGTGCAAGTACGACGATGCGGCGGCGGAACTCGGCCCGACGGGCGACACCGAAGTCGTGGACGTTGCGACGGATGGCGACGGCCTGACCGACGGATCTGATGCGACGAATGTCAAGGACGTGTCCACGACGGCGGTCGATGTGAACGCCGGCGAAGTCGATCTGGGCGCGGCCACGCAGGGTGCGCCGTTCGACCAGGATCCCAACTTCGTGCGTTGCACGGATGTCGATTTCGCGCCGGTCTACTTCGGGTTCGACATTTCCGCCCTTCCCGGCGGTGAAATGGCGAAGGTCGAGGCCGTGGCGAACGAGCTGAAGGCCAAGCCGAACCGCGTGGTGATCGTCGAAGGCAACTGCGACGAGCGCGGGTCCAACGAATACAACCTGTCCCTCGGCGATCTGCGTGCGACGGCGATTCGCGACTATCTCGTGACGCTGGGCGTTGACGCGGCCCGCATCCAGACGAAGAGCTACGGCGAGGAGAAGCCGGCCGTGACGGGTTCGGGCGAGAGCGTGTGGCGTCTGAACCGCCGTGGCGAGTTCGCCGTGTTCCAGCACAAGTAAGTCTGGGCGATTCGGTCGGAACAGATGCTGTTCGCGTTTATCGAATCCGTGAGCGGTCCCGAGTGCCTTGTGCTACTCGGGGTCGTTCTCATTGTTATCGGGCCGAAGAACCTGCCGTCCGCCGCGCGGAAGATGGGGCAGGTGATGTCCACGTTGCGTCGCGCGGCCGACGAGTTCAAGCGCCAGTTGATGACGATGGATCAGGAAGTGCGCAAGGCCGTCGACGACGTGAAGAGCGATTATGTGGACAAGCCGGCGGACGGGACGGACGCGGCGCCGCCGGCCTCCGACCCGGCGGATGCCTACGGGACGGAGAACCCCTACGAGAACAACCCGTATCCCGGCCATGAGGAATTCTACGACGAAACGCAGTATGCCGACGGTACGGCGGACAGTTCGTCCGGCGAGGTGACGGCGGTCGCGTCGACGGAAAGCGCATCGTCGTCGGAGGTCGCTTCAGATGGCGCGCACGCGGCTCGGCCGCGCCGGACGGAGGCCGAGTTGCGCGAAGTCACGTTCACGGTTTCGGCCGCGCCGGAGAAGAAGGGGAAGCGTTCATGAAGGTGCGTCCGCTGCTCAAGAACCCGGATGCCTACGACGATCCGCCGCGTCCGTTCATGGAGCATATCATCGCGTTGCGGAGTTGCTTGATCCACGCCGTGATCGCCTGGGGGCTGTGCTGCATCGTCGCCATGATTTTTTCGCCGCGCGTGATGGCGTGGCTGCAGGCGCCGGCCGACACGCTTGTGACCGCCGGCAAAATCAAGATCGTCAGTTTGAACATCACGGGCGGGTTCAGCCAGATTATGTCCATCGGGATGTGGGGCGGCACGGCAATTGGCTTTCCGTTCATTACGTATTTCGTTCTCCGCTTCATCTTTCCTGCGCTGACGCAACGCGAGAAGTTCGCCCTCCTTTTCTTCCTCCTTGCGGGGACGGTGCTGTTCGGCGTGGGCGTTGTGTTCGCCTACGGGCAGCTCGCGCCGAACGTCGTCGGGTTCTTCGACGCATTGAACGGCTGGTTGGGATTGAACGTGACGGAAGTGCAGGTCGAGAACTACGTCCCGTTGATCATGAAGTTGATTCTGGCGTTCGGCCTTGTTTTCCAGATTCCGCTGCTGTTGTTCGTGCTCGGCTGGTTGGGCGTCATTTCCTGCGACCAGTTGCGCGAGTGGCGCAAGTTCGCGATTGTCATGGCGTTCTTCCTCGGCATGGTGCTCACGCCACCCGATGTGTTGAGCCAGATTGTGATGGCCGTGCCGCTCATTCTGCTCTATGAATTGAGCATTGTCGGTCTGCGTCTTAAGAAATGGTGGGACGAACATTGTTCAAAATCGGTTGCCACTTGAGTAGCGCCGGCGGCTATCTGGCCATGGGCCAGACGGCCGAATCGATTGGCGCGAACGTCTTTCAGTTCTTCACGCGCAATCCGCGTGGCGGCGCGGCGAAGCCGATCGATCCGCGTGATGTGGACGCCTTTCGCGCCTACGCCGCCGAAAAGGGGCTTGGGCCGATTCTCGCCCACGCCCCCTACACGCTCAACGCCGCTGCGGCCGATCCGCGTATCCGCGCGTTTGCCGAAGCGACGATGGCCGACGACTTGAAGCGTCTGGAACACACGCCGGGCGCACTCTACAATTTCCATCCCGGTTCGCACGTCGGCCAAGGCGCCGAGACGGGCATCGAACTGATCGCGTCCATGGTCGCGCGGATTCTCGCGGTGTTCGGCAAGCCGCCCGCCACGACGATTCTGTTGGAAACGATGTCGGGGAAGGGGTCGGAAGTCGGGCGTTCGTTCGAGGAGATTCAAGCGATTATCGCGCGGACGGCGGCGGCGCTCGGCGTGTCGGAGGCGGACGTGCCGATGGGCGTTTGTCTCGACACGTGCCACGTCTGGGACGGCGGCTACGACATCGCGGCGGATTTGGACGGCGTGTTGGATGCATTCGACCGCATTGTCGGTCTGTCGCGTCTGAAAGCGATTCATTTGAACGATTCGATGAACGCCTGCGCCGCGCACAAAGACCGCCACGCCTGTATTGGGAAGGGGAAAATCGGACAGGACGCTTTGGCGCGTGTCATCAACCATCCGCGTCTGCGCGATTTGCCGTTTTATTTGGAAACGCCCAACGATCTCGACGGGTATCGTGCGGAGATCGCATTGTTGAAATCGCTGCGAACTTGATTTTCGGTTCAAGCAAAAAGAGGAGAGAGCCATGAGGAAGTTCTGTCTCGTCTGCGGCCTTGTCGCCGCGTTGTCCATCTCGGCCAAGCCCGTCTACAAAGGCCCGGTTTTGGCGGAGGAAGTTCGTGTCCGCGACGGCGTGGGGCATTTGATGTCCAAGATCGCGGCGAAGAAGGAAATCGTCGTTGCCTATCTCGGCGGGTCGATCACGGCCATGAACGGGTGGCGGAACTTGACGACGGACTGGTTGCGCAAGACTTATCCCGACGCGACGTTCAAGGAAGTCCATGCGGCGATTGGCGGCACGGGGTCTGGTTTGGGCGTGTTCCGTCTGGGGCACGATGCGCTGCAGTACAATCCCGATTTGCTGTTCGTCGAGTTCGCGACGAACGACGGCGGCGCGTCGCCCGAATCCATTTGGCGGTCGATGGAGGGCATTGTCCGCCAGACGTGGAAAAAGGATGCGACGACGGACATCGTTTTCACGTACACGATCACGTCGTCGATGATGGGCGACTACGGGAAGGGGATGTGTCCGCGCGCCGCGAGCGCGATGGAGCAGTTGGCCGACCACTACGGGATTCCGTCGATTGGTTTCGGCCCTCGCGTGGCCGCCGAGGTCAAAGCCGGGCGGCTCGTGATGGATATGGCGGGCGCGGAGAAGGCGACGGCGGTGCCTGTCGAGACGCCGGAACGCGACAAGGCGATTGCCGCCGCGTTGGCGAAGGAGGGCAAGACGCTTTTCGCGAAGGATGGCGTTCACCCCGCCCTGCCGGGGCACGGATTCTATCTGCAGTCCATTGTCAACGGGTTCACGCAGATGAAGGACACGAAGCCCGTCGATCATGCCGCCCGGCTGGCGAAGCCGTTCGTGGCGGACAACATGGAACAGGCCAAGATGGTGGAGATTGCGCCGGCGCTGCTGTCTGGCGAATGGCAGAAGCTGCCGCCGGACGACCACAAGTTCAAGTCCTTCTCGAACCGCATGGGCACGATGTGGTACACGGGGACGCCGGGCGCCACGTTGAAGTTCAAGTTCAAGGGAACGTGCTGCCAGATCTACGACTTGCTGGGGCCGGACGGCGGGCAGGTCTGGGTGACGGTGGACGGGAAGCGGGGCGCGAAGCCCGCCGCGCGGTTCGACAGCTACTGCACCTACTGGCGCATCGCCACGCTGCCCGTCTTCCAGGGGGCGGACGGTGTGCATGAAGTTGAAATCACGGTCGACGCCCAGCAGCCTTCGCGGCAGCCTGTCGCGTTCCGCCTGAAAGACCCCGTCAAGGAATTCGCCACGCCCAAGTACCAGGGGACGAAATTCTGGCCCGCCAAGATCATGCTGATTGGCGACCTCGTACAGTAACACGGAAGACCGACATGACCACCGAAGACACGACGCTCAAAGTCCTCCCCCGCCTCTCGGCCGAACTGAAGATTTCCGCCGGACAAATCGCCGCCGTGGCGAAACTGCTGGCGGAGGGCAACACGATTCCCTTCATTGCCCGCTACCGGAAAGAGGCGCATGGAAATCTGGACGAAGTGCAGATCTCCCAAGTCCAGGAGCGTCTGGGCTACTACGCCGAACTCGAAGACCGCCGTGCCACGATTCTCAAGTCCATCGAGGAGCAGGGCAAGCTGACCGATGAACTGCGGCGCAAAATCGAAGTTTGTATGCAGAAGAACGCGCTGGAGGATCTCTACCAGCCCTACAAGCCCAAACGGCGGACGCGCGCGATGATCGCGAAGGAGAAGGGGTTGGAGCCGCTGGCCGACAAGATCTGGAACCACGAGCCGTACGCCGAGGCGTCCGAAGACGACCTCAAGGGTGCGCGTGACATTCTGGCGGAGCGGATTGCCGACATGGCCGACATTCGCGGCCTCGTCCGCGAGGCGTTCGCGCACAAGGCCATCGTCAAGAGCGAAGTGGTCACGCCCCGGCCGACCGAGCCGACGAAGTTCGAGCAGTACTACGATTTCCAGGAACCGATTTCCGAAATACCCTCCCACCGTTTCCTCGCCCTGCGGCGAGGACAGAAGGAGGGCGTGTTGTTCGTGCGTCTCGTCGTCGATTCCGCGCCGCTCGTCGAGCGGATGCTTCAGATCGTCGATTGGCGCGACGACGCGCAGATCGAACTCGCCGCGCAGGACGCCTACAAGCGTCTGCTGGCGCCGAGCTGCGAGCTCGACGTGAACATCGAGAAGAAGATGGAATCCGATCGTGGCGCCGTGGAGGTGTTCGCGGAGAATCTGCGCCACCTCCTTCTCGCCGCGCCGCTTGGCGAAAAGCGCGTGCTGGCGATCGACCCTGGCATCCGCACGGGCTGCAAGGTGGCGATGCTCGACGCGACGGGCAAGTTTCTCGTGAACACCGTCATCTACCCGCAGCAGCGCAAGGCCGAGGCGCAGGAGACGCTTGCGAAACTCGTGTCCACGTTCAAGCCGGAGGCGATTGCCGTGGGCAACGGCACGGCCGGCCGCGAGACGGAGGCGTTCGTCCGGGAAGTCTTGAAGTTGTTGCAAATCAAGGACGTGCTCGTCGTCTCCGTGTCCGAGGCGGGCGCGTCGGTCTATTCCGCGAGCGCGGTGGCCCGCGACGAGTTTCCGGATCTCGACTTGACCGTGCGCGGCGCGATTTCAATCGGCCGCCGGTTGCAGGATCCGCTCGCCGAGCTCGTGAAGATCGATCCGAAGGCCATTGGCGTGGGGCAGTACCAGCACGACGTCCACCAGCCGTTGCTGGGTGCAAAGCTGGACGAAGTGGTCGTGAGTTGCGTGAACAAAGTCGGCGTGGAACTGAACACGGCATCCGCGCCGCTTCTGACGCGCGTGTCGGGCATCGGCGAATCGTTGGCGAAGCGCATTGTGGCGTGGCGCAACGAGAACGGCGCGTTCAAGAGCCGGGCGGATTTGCGGAAAGTCGGCGGCCTCGGCCCCAAGGCGTTCGAGCAGTCCGCCGGCTTCCTGCGCATTCGTGGCGCGGCGAATCCGCTCGACGCCTCGGCCGTCCACCCCGAACGTTACGCGCTCGTCGAGACGATGGCGGCCGATTTGGGCGTGGGCGTGGGCGACCTCGTGGGCAACGCGGCGTTGGCGGACAAAATCGACGTCCGCAAGTACATCACGAACGACGTGGGCGAGCCGACGTTGAAGGATATCGTGGACGAGTTGAAGAAGCCGGGGCGCGACCCGCGTGCCGTCTTCGAGAAGCCCGCGTTCCGCGACGACGTGACGACGATCGACGATTTGCAGGAAGGCATGGAGCTTGAAGGCATCGTCACGAACGTGACGGCGTTCGGCGCGTTTGTCGACGTGGGCGTCCATCAGGACGGCCTTGTCCACGTCTCGCAGTTGTGCGACCGTTTCATCCGCGATCCGGCGGAAGTGGTCAAGGCGGGCGACAAGATCAAGGTCAAGGTGCTGGCCGTCGACAAGGCGCGTAACCGCATTTCCCTCACGGCCCGCAAGAACCCGCCGCCGGCGCGGGACGGCGGCGCGACGGGCGGTGGGCGCGGGCCGTCGAGCGGCGGCCGGCCGAAGGACGGCGGGAATCGCGGAAACGGCCCGCGTCGCGTGGGCGGCGACCATGGCGGGCGTTCGTTCTCCAGCGGGTTCAGCATCAATCCGTTCGCCAATTTGTAGTGTGCGTGTTTGAAGAAGAAGGAAGATCATGAGCGAGAATTGTACGAGCGAGGACTGTTCCGCGTGCGGGGCGAATTGTGCGTCGCGCAAGGAGCCGTCGTCGTTTGCGGCGCCGTTGAACGCGGCGTCCCGCGTGAAGAAAGTCGTGGCGGTGGCGAGTGGCAAGGGCGGCGTCGGCAAGAGTTTCGTCACGTCGATGCTGGCCGTGCTGGCGGCGAAGCGCGGGTTGAAGACGGCCATTTTGGATGCCGACATCACGGGACCGTCGATTCCCCGCGCGTTTGGTCTGTCGGGCGGCGCGGTGACGGACGAGCGGGGACTGATTCCGCCCGTGTCCAAAGGGGGCGTGAAGGTCATGTCGTTGAACCTGCTCGTGGCGGATCCGGGCGAACCCGTTGTTTGGCGCGGCCCTGTGATTGCCGGGACGGTCAAGCAGTTCTGGACGGAAGTCTGCTGGGAGGACGTGGACGTCATGTTCGTCGATATGCCGCCGGGCACGGGCGACGTGCCGCTGACGGTCTTCCAGTCGCTGCCCGTGGACGACGTCGTGGTCGTCTGTTCGCCGCAAAAACTCGTCGGCATGATCGTCGAGAAGAGCGTGCGGATGGCGGGGATGCTCCACAAGAACGTCGCGGGCCTCGTCGAGAACATGAGCTATTTCGCGTGTCCGGACTGCGGCAAGGAGCACGCGATTTTCGGTGCGAGCTGCGTGGACGAGCTGGCGCGGAAACACGGCATTCCCGTGGCGTGCCGTCTGCCGATCGATCCGGCCGTCTCGGCCGCCGTCGACGCGGGCGCCGTCGAATCGCTCGACTGCCCGGCGCTTGCCCCGCTCGTCGACGCCCTGTTGGGCTGAGCGGCGCGAATTGCGCCTTGGCGGGGAAAATGGTAGACTGAACAAAAGTTTTTTCCAATACGTCTTTTACAAGAAAGGTAGAGTTAGAATCATGCGTAAGAAAATCATTGCCGGCAACTGGAAGATGAACGTCAAGCCGTCGGAGACGGCCGCCCTTGTGAAGGGCATTGCGGACGCGACGAAGGATTTCGCGAACGTGGACATCGTGTGCTGCACGCCCGCGATCGACATCCCCGCGGCCGTGGCGGCCTGTGCGGGCACGGCCGTTCAGCCGGGTGCCGAGAACGCCCACTGGGAAGCCTCCGGTGCGTACACGGGCGAAATCTCCACGGGGATGCTCGTCGACGCGGGCGTCAAGTACGTCATCATCGGCCATTCCGAGCGCCGCCAGTACTTCGCCGAGACGGATGAAACCGTCAACAAGCGTACGACGGCCGTCATCAAGGCCGGCCTCACGGCCATCGTCTGCGTGGGCGAAACGCTCGCCGAGCGTGACGCGGGCAAGGTCGACGAGGTGATCGTCCGCCAGATGAAGGAAGGTCTGAAGGGTCTTTCCGCCGCCGATGCCGACAAGCTCGTGATTGCGTACGAGCCGGTGTGGGCGATTGGCACGGGTCGCACGGCGACGCCGGAACAGGCGCAGGAAGTCCATGCGCTCATCCGCAAGGTGCTCGGCGAACTCATCGGCGTCGATGCGGCCGAGACGGTTCGCATCCAGTACGGCGGGTCGATGAAGCCGGGCAACGCGGCCGAACTCCTCGCGCAGAAGGACATCGACGGCGGTCTCATCGGCGGCGCCGCGCTCAAGGCGGACAGCTTCGCGGCGATCATCGCGGCGGCGGCTGCGGCCAAGTGACGGGCCTATCCCGATTGGTTTTCAATCCATGAAGAAGTCATTCTTCCAGACGGTCGCGCTCCTGTGCGCGGCCGTTTTTGTCTGTTCCGCCCGTGCGGCCTTTTCGCCGGCGGGGACGGTTGTGTTCGCCAATCTGGACACGGTGGCCGCGTCGATCGCTGGGCTGGCGGGGAAGTCCGCCGATCCTGTTTTGAAGAACGCCGTGCCGATGGCGTTGCGCAACCAGGCCGCCGTGCGGCTCTTCGGTCCGATGCGTTCCGGAATGCCGGGCGTGGCGGTTTGCTACGTGGACGCGCAGGCGGTGGCGAAGTTGATGGCTTCTTCCCGTAAAAACGAGGCGGCGTTCGAGCGGACGAAACGCTGGACGATGCTCTACCCCGCGTCGATTTCGCGCGCGGCGTTCCTCCAGCGCCACCCCGATGCGAAAATCGTCGACAAGGCGGGCGTCATCTGCGTGCCGCCTGGCCGCCATTCGCGGCGGACGTTGTACGCTTGGTATTCGCCGGACGGCAAGTGGGCCACGGTGGCGTCGGCGCCCAGTCTGGCAACGCACACGTACAAGGCCGCGCTCGGCGCGTTGGGTCGGCCGTTCAAGCCGGGCGATCTTGCATTCGTCCGCATGAGCGCCGCCGGTGCGCGAGCCGTGTTCCAGACGGATGTTTGCGCGGGCGGGGAAATCGTCGTGCGTCTGACGTCGGCGGGGTTGGAGTTGCGGGGCACGGTGCAGAACCGCGATGTCATCTGTCCGACGCTGCCGGCATCTGCGCTGTCGTTTGGTGGCGTCCCGGGCGACGTTCCGCTCTTTGGCGTCACGTCGTTGAAGGACGACATTCGGTCGGCCGACATTTTCGCGCTGGCCGGGCCCGACGTTGCGACATTCGTCAAAAAGTCGCTCCATTTTGTGCCGGGGCGCAGTTCGAATGCCTACTACTTGCCGGGTGCGCCGAAGGAGAAGGTTTTGAAAGGCAAGCAGCAGATGGCTTCCACGGCGCCGGCGGCGTCGTTGTTGAAACCGTCTGAACGGCTCATGCGGATTCTTCCGGAGGCGAAGACCCATCCGGCGGCGAGTGTCATGTTCTGTTCGCCCACGACGGTGCTGCGGATTTACCTGCCCAAAGTGGCCGCGACGATGGGTCCGATGGATTCGGCGACGCTGCTCACGGGGGCGCGGCTTCTGCGCCGGGTGCGTGGCGATGGCGCGGGTTTCATGGGCTGGCGCGAAAAGGGCGTGGATCATTTTCTCTTGCGCATCTCCCGCGACGAATTGCGCGGCACGGCGAATCTCTGGAGCCTCCTGTTCCTTTAAGTTCGTAAGTCCGCATGAGGCATTTCGGCAAAACGGCGATCGGCGTGACGTTGGCGGCGATCAGCGTGATGGCGTTCGCCGCGACGTTCGTCGTCGGGTCGGCGTTGACGCGGACGTATCGCGTCTCCCCGGAAGTGCTGGCGTGTGTGCGGTTTGTCGTGGCGTGTGCCGTCCTGCTGCCGCTGGCGTGTGCGACGCGCGACGGGCGGCGGCGGTTTTTCGCTGCGACGCGGTGGGACTGGTTCGTGTTGGCCGTGCTGGGGCCGATCGGGTCGAGTTTCATGGCGTGGTGCATCTTCAAGGGGTGTTCGCTCGTGAGCACGGCGAATGCGTCGATGGCGGACGCGCTGACGCCGCTCTTGATGTTTGTGTTTGCGGCGGTTTCGGCGCGGCGGATCCATATCGTCCAGGTCGTCGGCATGTTGTTTGGTTTTTTGGGTGCGCTCTTTGTGATTGGAATCGTCAATGCGGATGGGGTGGCGCTTTCGGCGTATTCGCGGGGCGACGTGTACGTGCTGCTCGCGGCCATTGCCTGGGCGGTGTACTCGGTCTACGGTCGTGCGACGATCGCCCGTCTCGGGTCGGGCGTCTACACGTGCTGGACGATGCTCTTCGGGGCGTTGGCGTTCGTGCCGGTGCTGGTGTTCGGGACGTTCACATGGCCGTCCACGTTTCGCGCCTGGGGGTTGTTGGCCGTGTTGGGGTTGGGGTGTACGTTGTTGCCGTTTTGGGCGTGGAACGCGGCGCAGAAGTATCTGCCCGTGTCCACGTTGGGCGTGAGCGCGTACTTCACGCCCGTCGTGGCTGTGGTGCTTGCGGGGATTTTTCTGGGTGAACGCGCAACGCTTCTGCAGTGGATGGGCACGTTGTTCGTCTGCGCCTCCGCGCTTGTCGAGTTCAAGACCCCACCGTTGACGCGGAACGCTGGAGAATGATAGAATGACGGCCATGGCGAAGACACTCAAAATCCCCTACGGCATCAAGGACTTCAAGCGCATCCGCGAGGAGGGCTACTACTACGTCGACAAGACGGCCTACATCCGGCGGATGGAGGCGCGCGACAGTTTCGTCTTCTTCGTGCGCCCGCGCCGCATGGGCAAGTCCCTCTTCGTCGAGACGCTGCGCCGCTACTACGACGTCAACGAGAAGGCCAACTTCCAAAAACTGTTCGGCGGGCTCGACATTGGCGAGAACCCGACCGAGAACGCGAACAAGTACCAGGTGCTGGTGCTCGACTTCTCGCTCGTCGACCGGGGGGAGGGGCTGACGCTGGCCGGGCGCTTCGAGCAGTATCTCGGATCGTGCCTTTCGGACTTCCTGTACCGCTACCGTGCCGCCTACGGGGACGACTTCGTGAAGGAGATTTCATCAAAGTCCGCTGCCGAGAAGTTCAGCGACATCGCGCTGCGCGCGCGGATGGGCGGCTTTCCAATCTACCTGATCATCGACGAGTACGACAACTTCACGAACACGATGCTGCGCGACGAGGCGGATCCCGACTACCGGTCTGTCACGCACGGGGCCGGGTTCTACCGCAACTGGTTCAAGGCGTTCAAGGAGGCGTGTTCGCGGATCTTCATGACGGGCGTCTCGCCCGTGACGATGGACGACCTCACGAGCGGCTTCAACATCGCCGCGAACCTCACGCAGGACGAGGCGTTCAACGCGA
>CAYZYQ010000088.1:0-11579 GCA_964482645.1 uncultured Lentisphaeraceae bacterium
CCGCGCCTACGTGGAGAACGCCTCCGACACGGCGTTCACGCGGGCGAAGATCGACGGCTACCGCGCCCTCGCGGCGCACGACCTGCCCGCGTTCTTCAAGTCGCTCGCCGTCCTCTTCGCGAACGTCCCCTACGACCTCACGGACCGTCAGAACGAGCAGACGTGGCAGGCGATCCTCGTCGTGATCCTGAACTTCCTCGGCCTCCGCGCGATTCCCGAGGAGCGGACGAACGTCGGGCGCATCGACATGTCCATTCACGCCGACGCGGAGATCTACGTCGTCGAACTGAAGCTCGACGGCACCGCGCCGTCGGCCCTCGCGCAAATCGTGCGGAACCGCTACCACGAGAAGTTCCTCTCGGAGGGGAAGCGCGTCACGCTCGTCGGAATCAACTTCTCGACGAAGAAACGCGGCGTCGCCAACTGGCGCTCGAGGGTCGTTGACGGAGGCTGAGATGGGTGTGTCTTTTTGACGGACAGACGATTGCCGCGTTGTCGGGCGTCGGATGTGACAGAGGCGTGGAGATTTCCGTCGGCAGTGTGTTGACCGTGACGAGGACGGGCATGGTTTCCCCTTGTCTGAAACTGCGCCACGAGATATTACAACTTCCCCCGCCGGCGTCGTCGAGTTCTGACGCGCGGGGCGGATTTTTGGTATAATCTTCCGCCTATGAGTTTCCCACTGAAATTGGATCGTCCGCTCGTCGTGTTTGACATCGAATCGACGGGACTGAACCCGCGGCTGGATCGCATTGTCGAACTGGCCGCCATTCGCGTCATGCCCGACGGCACGGAGACGGAGAAATCCTGGCTCTTGAACCCCGGTGTGCCGATTCCGCCGGAGACGACGGCCATTCACGGCATTTCGGACGACATCGTCAAGAACTGTCCAACGTTTGCCGACGTGGCGGATCAGATCGAGACGTTCTTCTACGGGTGCGACGTGTCGGGTTTCAACAGCGACCGCTTCGACGTGCCGTGTTTGGAAGCGGAATTCGAGCGCGTGGGGCGTGTGTTCGACCTTGGCAGCAAGCGTCGCCATGTGGATGTCCAGCGCATCTATCACAAGATGGAACCGCGCGATTTGACGGCGGCCGTCCATTTCTATTGCGGGCGCGACCATGCTGGCGCGCATGGCGCCGAGGCCGACGCACGCGCGACGCTGGATGTGTTGAAAGCCCAGCTGGCGAAATATCCCGATTTGCCAAAGACGACGGCGGAGATGGATCTCTATCTCGTGCCGGTTGATCCCCTGAATGCGGATCGGCAGGGGTTGTTCCGCTGGATCAACGGCGAACTCTGCGTCAACTTCGGTCAGAAGAAGGGCGAGAAACTGAAAGACCTCTTTGTCCATGGGCAGAAGTGGCTCAAATGGTTCGTCAACGGGAATTTCGCGCCCGACGCACGTACCATCGTGCGGAATCTACTGGAGAAGGGCGTGCTGCCGTCACAGCCTGATGTTCCGAAGAATTGCAAACAGTAGCGAATCGCGGTATAATAGACGGACAATCTTGAACGAAGTTGGTTTTTGGATATGACACTCGAAGAACTTGAACAGGGCAAGGCCGCGTCGCTCGCGGAAATCGCGGCCGCTACCGACACGGCCGACGTTGAACGTCTGCGCGTCAAATACGTGGGACGCAACGGCTCCATCCCCGCGCTCATCAAGGGCCTGAAGGACGTGCCGAAAGAAGATCGGCCGGCGTTTGGCAAGGCCGTGCAGGCCTGGCGGGCCGAGGTCGAGGCCGCGTTGGCCGCGAAAGGCGCCGGGGCGCGTCCGACGGGTCCCGCCGAGCGCGTGGACGCCACGCTGCCCGGCCGCTGGCCGTCCTTGGGCGTGGAGCATCCGCTCAGCCGCGTAATTGCCGACGCCGCGCGAATCTTCGGTAAGCTGGGGTTTACCGTGGCCGACGGCCCGGACATCGAAAATCCGTTCAACAACTTTACGGCGCTCAACACGCCGCCGCACCATCCGTCGCAGGATCGCAGCGACACGTTCTGGCTGACGGACGATTCGCTTCTCCGTACCCAGACCTCGCCCGTCCAGATTCGCACGATGCTCGCGGCGAAGCAGCCGCCCGTGCGTGTGATCTGCCCTGGCCGCACGTATCGGCGCGACACGACGGACGCCACGCATTCGGCCAACTTCCACCAGATCGAAGGGCTGTACGTGGATACGAAGCCGGTCTCGTTGGCCGACCTCAAGAGCGTGCTCGCCTACTTCGCGGGCGAAATGATGGGCAACGGCGCGGGTGTCCGTTTCCGTCCCCATTTCTTCCCGTTCACCGAACCGAGCGTGGAGGTCGACTTCGCGTGCCACGTCTGCAAGGGCAAGGGCTGCAACGTCTGCAAGCAGAGCGGCTGGATTGAAATCGCCGGCGCGGGCATGGTCGATCCGCGCGTGTTCAAGCACGTCGGCTGGGATCCGGCCACGGTCAGCGGCTATGCGTTCGGCTTCGGCGTGGAGCGCATCGCGATGATCAAGTACGGCATTCCCGACATCCGCTGGCTGTACGAAAACGACCTGCGTTTCCTCTCGCAGCTCGCCTGACGCGGCCGTCTTTCGAGTGCGGCCATGCTGCTCGTTCTGTCCGTTCTGCCAATCGTCGCCTTGGCGGTCGCGTTGGCCGTCTTCAAGGTAAAGGCCCACGTCGCCACGTGCGGCGCGGCCGTCCTTGCCGTGGCTTTGGCGGGCGTCTTTTTCCGCAATAGCCTGTCGTGGACGGCGGCGGGGCGGGCCGCGCTGGATGGAATAGGTTTCGCGTTCTATCCGATTTGCCTCGTCGTTCTCGCGGCGCTGTTCGTCTATTCGCTTACAGTTGAATCGGGCGCGATGAAGACGATTCGGGAGGGGCTTGTCCGGGTTTCGCCGGATCCGCGTGTCCTGGCGCTTCTTGTCGTCTGGGGGTTTGGGAACTTCATGGAAGGCATGGCCGGCTTTGGCACGGCCGTCGCGATTCCCGCCGCGTTGCTCGTCGGCGTCGGTTTCGATCCGGCGAAAGCGGTGCTCGTCTGCCTTGTCGCGAACACGACGCCGACGGCGTACGGTTCGGTTGGCGTCCCGATTTCGATTCTTGCAAAGGTGAGCGGCTGCGAGGCCGGGGCGCTTGCGGGCACGACCGTCGCGCTGCAGCTGGCTGTCACGGCGCTCGGCCCGTTCCTCGTGCTTCTGGTTCTGGGCGGACGCGCTGCGCTGCGGGGCATGATGGGGCTGGCGCTCGTCGCGGACGCGGCGTTTCTCGTGCCGTGGTTTTTGGCGGCGCGTTTCCTGGGGCCGGAGTTGCCGGACGTTCTGGGCGGATTGTCCGTTTTGGCCGTCGTTTCGCTCGTGGCGACGCGCGGTCGCGTCGGCGGGGATTTCCGCGCACAGGCCCGCGCGTGGCTGCCGTTCTGTTTTGTCGTGCTGCTGCTGGGCGCGGCCACGGCGCTGCCGGCCGATTTCAAGCGGTTTGCATCGCCGGGCGTCCTCGTCCTTGCGGCCGGTTTTCTCGGTGGCGTGGCGCAGGGACTGTCCCCGGCGCGGATGTTCCGGGAACTTGGCAAGACGTTCGTTTCGTATTGGACGGCGTTCGCGACGATCTGCTGTGTGCTCGTGATGGCGCGTGTGATGATTGCGGCGGGGATGGTCGCGACGCTGGCGGATGCGCTCGTTGCGGTGACGGGCGGCCTCTATCCGTTTTTCGCGCCGGTCGTCGGTGCGCTGGGCGGTTTCGTGACGGGTTCGGGGACGAGCGCGAACGTCCTCTTCGGCGCGTTGCAGACGGGCGCGGCCGCGCAGCTTGGCGTCTCGCCGGCACTGCTAGCCGCCGGGAACGTGATGGGCGCGGGCATCGGGAAGATGATCTGTCCCCAGTCGATCGCCATCGGCACGGCCGCCGCCCTCATTCCCGGCCGTGCGGGCGAGATCTTCCGGCGGGCTTTCGTGTGGTTTCTCGCCGTCCTGCTGCTGGCGTGTTTGGTGTGCGGCGGGGCGGCTCTGTGGTGAAAACGGGTATTTTCCCCTCGCAGGTACAAGCGGGGTTGTGGTACAATCATGCCATGGAACACGAGCCGAAGCGAATCCCCTACGGCGTGATCAACTACGCCGAACTTGTCCGCGAATGCCACTTCGTGGACAACACGGCGTACCTCCGTGCGCTGGAGCGCGTGAAGACGCCGATCTTCCTGCGCCCGAAGCGCTTCGGGAAGTCGCTCTGGTGCTCGCTCCTCGGCTACTACTACGACGTGAAGGAGAAGGGGAACTTCGCGGAGCTTTTCGGACCGACCGACGTCGGGAAACGGCCGACGCCGCTGGCGAACTCGTTCCTTGTGCTGAAGTTCGACTTCTCGGTCATCACGGTTGGCACGCTCGCGGAACTTGAACTGAACTTCATCGTCCACGTCCGGGGATGTGTCCGGAACTTCGCCGCGCGTTACGCCGACTTGGCGGACTGGTCGTCTGCGTTCGACCTTGACGATGCGGCGGCGATGGTCACCGAGTTGCGCAACGTCGTCGCGCGTAACGGTCTCCCGCCGCTGTACGTGATCGTGGACGAATACGACAACTTCACGAACGAGCTGGTGGTGTCGGGGCGCGACGCGGAGTACGACGCGGTGTGCGGGCACGGCGGCGGCGAAGTCCGCGAATCGTTCTTCAAGGCGTTCTTCAAGTCGTTCAAGGCGGGGCTGGCGGACGGCACGGTCGGGCGCACGTACTTCACGGGCGTGCTGCCGATCACGCTGGACGACCTGTCGAGCGGGTTCAACGTCGGCACGGTCGTGAGCCTGAACCCGTCGCTCGTCGGCATGGTCGGGTTCACGCAGGCGCAGGTCGAACGCTACGTCGACGGCGTCTTCGCGGACTACGGGTTCGACCCGTCGCTGCAGCCCGCCGTGCTGTCCGATTTGAAGGCTTTCTACGACGGCTACCGCTTCACGCCGGACGCGGCGCCGCTCTACAACGCGACGATCTGCAACTGGTACGTCTTCAACCTCGTCTCCAACAATGGGCGTCCGCCCGTGGACGTGATCGACGCGAACCTGCGCACGGACGTCGGCTGGATCCGCCGCCTGGCGGGGTCGAACGAGAACGCGCTCGCGCGCGTCCGCGCCTACGTCGAGCGCGGCGAAGGAGAGGTGATGGACGTCGGCGGTCTGTCGGTGAAATTCGGGCGGGCGAAGTTCTTCTCGAAGGAGTTCTTCCCCTACGCGCTCTACTACCTCGGGCTGCTCACGTTCGCGGACCGTTTCACGCTCGCCATCCCCAACCTCACGGCCCGGAACATGTTCGTGGACTACTACGACGAGCTCTCCCGCGTCTCGGACGGCGGGGAGGCGAGCCGCCGCTTCCTCACCGCCGCGAAGGCGCTGGCGCTGGGCGCGGGCACGTGGCGGGATCTCTTCGCGGCGTACTGGACGCACTACGTGAAGGCGCGGATCCCCGCGCAGGCGTTCGACCAGATGAACGAGAACTTCTTCCGGACGACGTTCACGTCCCGCGCCTGGGACGCGCTCGCCGCGTTCTACTCGTTCGAGACGGAGTACAACACGCCGGCGGGGCGCGTGGACTTCCTCGCGACGCCGAAGCCGGGCTACCCGAAGCCGGCGATGCTGGTCGAGTTCAAGTATTTCACGAACACGGAGACGGATCGCATCCACGCGCTGGCGCGCACGGCGCCGGACGCGGAGACGACTGTGCAGGCGCGGCGCTACCGCGACTCGCTGCGCTTTCGGCCGGGCTGGACGGCGGCGGTCTGCACCGCCGTTGTGGAGGTCTGCGGCTCGCGTGGCTGGAACTGGTTCGACGTGGACTGAAGTCCTTGAACCGTACCGCTGTTCCGCTCCATGTCATTTACGACGTGGATGCCCAGCCCGTGGCGTGAAGGCGTTGGAGTGGTTTTGGAATGTGTAATTAATTGGTTTGATATGTGAAAAGAGGGGGCTTCTGTCCAGGTTTCGCGGTGCAGACCGTCATCCGGTCTAGTCCTTCGGCTGCGGTGTGCGGCGCATGATGAGCTTGGAGAGGGCCATATAGCCCACGCCGAGGACGAGGGCGCCGAGGATGATCCAGACGAGATGCGCATCGATCATCGCCTTGCCCTTGTGGACGAGTTCGAGATATGTGATATCGCCCGCCGAACGTCCGATGCCGTAGCCCGCCAGCGCCAGCACGATCGTCCAAATGCCCGCGCCGAGGCCTGTGAAGAACGTGAATTTGCCCAGAGGCATTTTCGCGAGGCCGGCAGGAATCGAAATCAGCTGACGAATGACGGGAATCAGACGGCAAACGAACGTCGTGGCGCCGCCGTACTTGTTGAAGACTTCGCAGGCGCGGTCGAGCGCGTCCGGTTTCAGGAAAAACCATTTACCATACTTACGGAGGAACGGCTCGCCGAGTTTCGCCGAGAGGTAGTAGTTGAAATACGCACCTGCGAGCGAGCCGAGCAATCCCATGAGACAGGCCATCGCCAAATCGGGGACGGGGGCGTGGAATGTGAGTTCCTTCCGCGCCGCGAGGAAGCCGGCGGGAATCATCACGATTTCACTAGGGAAGGGGATGAACGAACTCTCCACGGCCATGAAGAAGAAAATGAACGCATAACCCCAGGCGGGGGCCAGTGCGGCAAAGGCGTCGAGATGTGAGGCAAGAGCGTCAAGCATGATGGTTCGCTTTCTCTGATTTTTGGAAGACTAGATGATTTGGTAGGACAGGAATGGATCGCGCGTGTACGGGCGCGGAACGGTGATTTCAGACGTCGCCTCGCCCGTACGGACGCGCACGACGATTTCGCCGTCGAACGAATCGAAACGGCTCCAGGCACAGACAAGCCGCGCCGCGCGGATCAAATCGTCGTCTGTGGCGACGCGGGGCAGGAGCGCGGTCGGCCCTGGCACGGACACGGGCGCGAGCAACGTGTCCGTCGGCGTCCGCACGTTGTCGAGCATCTTGTTGTCGGCGGCGTCGCGGCCGAGGATGACGGATGTGCCGTCTGGCAGACGGAACCGGCGGGCGCTGTTGAGAAGTTCGACGAGGCGTCGTTCGCCCAGGCCTTCATGATCCATGAGGTCTTTGAGGCGGCGGCCAAACCCTTTTTCCGTCAGTTTGCAGCCGCCGGCGGGCGATGGATAGTCCACGAGGCCGTAGTGCGTGGCCAGTTGCATTTGCGCTTCACGCCGCCGCCCAGAAAGGCCGAGCAGTTTGGAACGGTCGAGCCGGCCCTCGGTTTCGGGAATCGTCGGTTCCAGCAACTGGGCGCTGAGCGGGCGGACGAGACGTCCGGCGAGACCCGAGCAGCTGGCGACGACGCCGAGTGACTGGCGATTCTGCGACATGGGGCGCTGGTTGAGCACTTCGCCCGTGGATACGAAATCGAACCCGCGCGCGCGCATCATCTCACCTGCGCGGGCAATCATCCGCGCATGGCAGTCAATACATGGATTCATCGCGCCGCCGAACCCATGCGGCGGATTTTGGATGAGCGCGAGTTCATCGTCCGTGAAGTCCACGACATGCAGTTTGAGATCCAGGGCGGCGGCGGCCTTGCGGGCGGCGTCCGCTGAAAAGAAAGGCGTCTCGAACACCACGCCCTCGACCTCTGCGCCGGCGTCACGCAACACGCAGACGCCGAGTTGCGAATCAAGCCCGCCCGAAAGGAGGGCCAGGCCGCAGACTTTTGTGGTATAATCCTTTTGTTCCATAGGACAAAGAGTTTACATGATGAAATCTGTTTTGGCAATCCTGTTCGCGGCGTCTTTTGCCGTCCGCCTCGTTCCGCAGGAAGACGCGCCGCTGGAGCCGTCTGTGCAGAACGAGGTCGACCACGCGCTTGATTTGGGCGAGAAGTGGTTGGCAGCGCACGCGACGACGAACGCCGTCACGACCGACCTGTTCCAGACGAACGGCCGGACGCGCGTTCAGATTGCCTTGTCGCTTCTTCGCGCCCAGCGGGCCGGTGGGTACTGGATTACGCCGACGAACGATGCGCCGACGAAGCTGGCGGTTGCCATTTTGAAAGGCTTGTGAGATGCATCCAGACCTGTTTGCGATTGGTCCGTTTCAAATCAAGACATATGGTTTTTGCATGGCCCTCGGCTTCCTGGCCGCCTGGCAGGTGATCGCCTGGGTGTGCCGCCGGACAGGGCGCAAGGCCGAACCTCTTTCTAATCTGATCCTGCTCATGATGGTGAGTGGCGTTGTCGGTTCGCGGATCGCCTACGTGATCGAACATTGGCAGAGTGAATTTGCGGGTCACCTCGAACGCATTGTCCGTGTCGACCAGGGCGGCTTGATGTTTTACGGCGGACTGATTCTCGCCGTGGCTGTCTTCTTCATTTGGTGCGCCATCCGAAAGGAGAAGGTGATGCCGCTAGCCGATTTGCTGACGATGGTCATTCCGCTCGGCCATGCGTTCGGTCGCGTGGGCTGCTTCTTTTTCGGGTGCTGCTATGGCCGACCGTCCGCGTCCGTCTGTGCCGTGGCGTTCCCACGCGGATCGCCGGCATGGTACGAACAGGTCAACCACGGCCTCATCGCCAGTTCGGCGACGTGTTCACGCCCCGTGTTGCCGACTCAGCTGTTCGAGGCGACGGCCGTGTTCCTTCTTTTCGTACTGCTCTTCAAACTCCATCGCGTGTACGCGCAGACGCGGGTTGGTTTGGTGACGGGCGTCTATTTTATCGGCTATGCCGTCATTCGCTTCGGCATCGAGATTCTGCGCGGCGATCCACGCGCCGCCGTGGGGCCGTTCTCGATTAGCCAGACAATTTCAATCGGACTTCTCCTGCTGGGAGCGTCCATCCTGTACGCTTCGTTTCGGCGGCGTATCGCCGAGGCGGATGTAAATTGAATTTCAAACGAGAGGAGACAAACGTATGAACAAACGGACATTGATTGCGTTGACGGCGGCGGCGACGCTGGCGGCCGTCGCGGAAACGACGGTCTCGCCCGGCCGCATGAGCCTGGCGGGTTCATGGGAACTGTATGAACAGAAGGGCGGGGAGCAGGCGCCCATCGTCCTCGCCGTGCCGGGCGACGTCCATTCCGCGCTCTTCAAAGCCGGCCGCATTCCCGATCCCTACTGGGGACAGAATGAATTGTTGACGCAGGACGTCGGCCGCAAGGACTGGCGCGTGGAACGTACGTTCGAGGTCGCCCCCGGTCTACTGAACGCGAAGAGCGTGATTCTGCGTCTGGAGGACGTCGATACGTTCTGCACGGTGTCGATTAACGGACAGGAGGTCGGTCGGACGGACAACCGTTTCCGTCGTTGGGACTTCGACGTGAAACACGTGCTCAAGCCCGGCGCCAACCGCATCGTCGGCGTGTTCAAGAGTGCGGAGAACGAATCGAACGAACGTGCTAAGACGTACGATCATGAGTTCCAGATCTCCAACGTGCCGTGGGCGAAGGCGATTGAGCTGATTCGCAAGCCGCAGTGCCACGGTGGATGGGACTGGGGGCTTGCGCAGATGACGGTGGGCTTCTGCGGGTCTGTGGAGCTGATCGCCGTGAACGACGCACGAATCGATTATGTGTACTGCGACCAGGCGTTCGCCGCCGACTATTCGCGGTGCGACGTGACCGTGACGGCCGAGGTGACCGCGCCCGCCGCCGGCGATGTCCGTTTCGCCGTCGCGCTCGGCGACCGGAAGCAGGAAAAGACCGTCCGCCTCGCGGCGGGTGCGAACAAGATTTCCCTGCCCGTTGCGATCGACAAGCCCATCCTCTGGTGGCCGAATGGACAGGGCACGCCGCATCTCTACCCGCTTACGGTCAACGTCGGTGGCGAATGTTTGTCTCGCAAAATCGGCCTCCGCAAAATCGAAGTCCTCAACACGCCCGACGTGGACGAGAAGGGGCGGGCGGGGGCGCGGATGGCGTTCCGCGTGAACGGCGCGGAGGTGTTCTGCAAGGGTGCGAACTGGATTCCCTGTGATGCGTTCGAGACGCGCCAGACGCCCGAAAAATACCGCGACTTGCTGCAGTCCGCCGCCGCCGCGAACATGAACATGTTGCGCGTGTGGGGCGGCGGGCAGTTCGAGCACGATGCGTTCTACGAAATCTGCGACGAACTCGGCCTCATGCTTTGGCACGACATGATGTTCTCCTGCGCGATCTATCCCGGCGACGCCGCGTTTCTCGGCAGCGTGGAACGGGAACTCGCGCATCAGTTGCGTCGTCTGCGCGACCATGCGTCCATCGCCCTCTGGTGCGGCGACAACGAGTGCGTCGGTGCGCTCACCTGGTTCGAGCCGAGCCGCAAGGATCGTCCCTACTACCTGAAAGCGCTCGAAGCCCGCACGAAAGTCGAGGCCGACGCTGTGAAGGCCTACGATCCCGCCCGTACGTTCTGGCCGTCTTCGCCCTGCGGCGGTCCCGGCGATTATTCGGACGCCTGGCACAACGACAACAAGGGCGACATGCACAACTGGACGGTCTGGCATGAGAACAAGGGGTTCGACAACTACTACAAGTACAAGCCCCGGTTCTGCAGCGAGTTCGGTTACCAGAGTTTTTCATCGCCGGAAGTCGCCCGCACGTTCTGCGGCCCGGATCAGCTCAATCCGACGGCGCCGGACTTCGAGTACCATCAGAAGAACCCAGGCGGCAACCGCCGGATGCTGGAAACGATGGCGCGGTACTTCCGTTTCCCCGAAGGGAGCGAATCGATGTTGTGGGTGTCGCAGATCCAGCAGGCACTCGCGATCAAAACGGCCGTGGAAGGGTGGCGGCGTCTGCGTCCGCGCTGCATGGGGACGCTCTTCTGGCAGTTGAACGACAACTGGCCCGTGGCGAGTTGGAGTTCCGTCGAGTACGGCGGCAAGTGGAAGCACCTCCAGTACCACGCCCGCCGCTTCTTTGCCAACGTGGCCGTCGTGGCCGCGCCGGTTGAGGGGAATGCCACCAAGATCGACGTGTGGGCGCTCAACGACGAGGCGCAGGCCGTTGCGGCGGACGTCACCGTGGCGACGCGCGACTTCCAGGGCGGCGTTCTCCAGACGCAGCGGCTTGCGCAGACCCTTCCGCCGCGTTCGGCGACGCGCCTCGCGACGTACGACCTCTCCCAGTTTGGGACGGACGCGGAGCGTGTGTCGCGCTTCCTCCAGCTGTCGCTGGCCGCGACGGTGGACGGCAAGCCCTATCGGTTTGACAACGAGTGGATGTTCAACTTCTACAAGACGTGTCCGTTGGCCGATGCGCACGTCCGTCTCACGCCCGCCAATCGCGACGGCACGTGGACGGTGACGCTCGCGACGGACAAGCCGACGTTCTTCACATGGGTGAACGCGACGGGTTTGCGCGGCGAGTTCAGTGACAATAGTTTCACGCTCTATCCTGAACGTCCCGTTACGCTGACGTTCACGCCGAAAGACCCAGCCACGCGCTACGAGGATTTCGTCGCGTCGTTGTCCCTCTTCCATCTTCGTAAAACCTATCGCTAAGGGCGAATCATGAAGAACCTTTTGTCAATGCTGTGGGCGGTACCACTGGCCGCCGCCGCCGCGATGCCGGCGAACGTGACGACGGCGGACGGTTCGCGTCTGCCGTGCGGCGAGAACGTGCGGAACTTCACGCTCAAGGCGAAGGTGCTGTCCGGCGC
>CAYZYQ010000089.1:0-11414 GCA_964482645.1 uncultured Lentisphaeraceae bacterium
CCTCCGTCGAGCCGTACGGCATCGCCGCGTAGAGCGCCTTCAGCCCCGCGAAGAAGACCGGCCAGTCGGCGTCCATGAGGTCGCCGCCCAGCCGCGCCGCCCACGCCACGTCCTCGTTCGCGGCGAGACCCGTCAGAAGCAGACACAGGTCGCGACGCACCTCCTCGTCCGGCACGGCCAGCGTGTAACGGCCGGTGGCGTACGAATAGTCCCTGATCGTCAGGTAGCCCGTCTGGAAGAGCATCCCGATCGGCCTGAGGTTCTTCAAGTCGGTGACGTCGAACTCGCGTTCGTCCACGCGCCGCGTCCCGTCCGGGTCGATGGCCAGCATGTCGCCGCGCTTGAGGCAGTTCATCAACATGGACGGGCGGCCCGTCGACGACCACGTGGCCGAGAAGAACGGCTCCTTCGCGCTCAGCGCCAGCGCGACGGAAATCGGGTTGTACACCGTCGTCGGATTCGACCGGGAGAAGCGGAAGCCGTTGTACCACCGCCGCAGCTCGGCACGGTAGGCGTCGTAGTCCAGCCCCATTTTCACCGCGTGGGCGCGAAGGTGTTCGTCGAAGTTCGCCGACAGCTCCTCCTCCGTGTAGCCCAGCATCGTCGCGTATTCGTCGCGCATCGACACGTCCACGATGTTGTTGAGCGCCGAGAACACGGACATCTTCGTGAACTTCGACACGCCCGTCATCATCAGGAAGCGGATCTTGTCCGTGCGGTCTTTCATCACGGTGTAGAACGCCGCCAGCCGCCGACGAATCTCCTCGGCAAGTTCCGGCCGATCGAGGACGTGCGACACGGGCGCGTCGTACTCATCGATCAGGATCACGACTCCCTTTCCGCCATTCGCGGCGGACAGCGACTCAATCGCCTTGCCAAAATTATCCGCCGGCAGCATCGCATCGTCATAAACATACCCGGCATCCTCTATGCGACCCTTGACCTGACAGGCGAACGACTGATCGAACGCCCCGACGTCCGTCGTCACCACGCCGCCAAAGTTGAAATGCAAGACCGGCCACTTTTCCCACGCCCAGTCGGTCTGCGCGATCGCCAGCCCGTCGAACAGCTCGCGGCGACCCTGGAAGATCGCCTTCAGCGCGGTGATCATGAGCGACTTGCCGAACCGGCGCGGACGCGCGAGGAAGAACATCCGCGTGCCCACGTCCGTGACGAGACGGTGGAAGTACGCCGTCTTGTCCACGTAGATGCACCCCGACCGCCGCAGGTCGGGAAAGTCGCTCGTCGTCGTCGCTATCGGTCTCATGGCGACATTATAGCACAAAGGGGTGCAGAAGGAGACGGAATCGATCTCCCGATTTCAACGCGGTGAAATTGGAAAGGCACTTGCGAAGCGTTCTTATATATAGTATCATGTGCGTTCCAAGAGAAAGAAGACAATCACGATGAGCGCAGAGATTCCGTACAAGACATATCTGAACGAAAATGAACTCCCCACCGCCTGGTACAATGTGCGGGCGGACATGAAGACGAAGCCGGCGCCGCTGCTGGATCCGGCCACGGGGCGTCCCGTGACGCCAGATGTGTTGGGGCGCGTGTTCTGCGACGAACTCGTGAAACAGGAACTGGACAACGACAATCCCTGGACGCCGATTCCGAAGGACGTCCAGGACTTCTACCGGATGTTCCGCCCCTCGCCGCTCGTCCGCGCCTACTTCCTTGAACGGGCGCTGGACACGCCTGCAAGAATCTACTACAAGTTCGAGGGCAACAACACGTCGGGTTCCCACAAGCTCAACAGCGCCGTCGCCCAGGCCTACTACGCGAAAGCGCAGGGTCTCAAGGGCGTCACGACGGAAACGGGTGCGGGACAGTGGGGAACAGCCCTGTCGATGGCCTGTGCCTTCTTCGGTCTCGACTGCAAGGTCTACATGGTGAAATGCTCCTACGAGCAGAAGCCCTTCCGCCGCGAAGTCATGCGCACGTACGGCGCGTCCGTGACGCCGTCGCCCTCGATGGAGACGAACGTCGGCCGCGCCATCAACGCCGCGCATCCCGGCACCACCGGTTCGCTCGGCTGCGCCATTTCCGAAGCCGTCGAGGCGGCCGCCACGCGCGAGGGTTACCGCTACGTGCTGGGCAGCGTCCTTTCGCAGGTGCTGCTCCACCAGTCGATCATCGGCCTTGAAACAAAGACCGCGTTCGACAAACTGGGCGTGAAGCCGGACGTCGTGATCGGCTGTGCGGGCGGCGGATCGAATCTCGGCGGACTCATCTCGCCGTTCATGGGCGAGAAACTGCGTGGCGAGGCGGACTACCGGTTCATCGCCGTCGAGCCGGCCAGCTGCCCGTCGCTGACGCGCGGCCGCTACGCCTACGACTACTGCGATACGGGCCGGGTGTGTCCACTCCAGAAGATGTACACGCTCGGGCACGACTTCATGCCGTCGCCCAGCCACGCGGGTGGCCTTCGCTACCATGGCATGAGCGCGGTGTTGAGCGAACTTTACGACGAGGGGCTGATGGAGGCACGGGCGGTCGAGCAGACGGCCGTCTTCGAGGCGGCCGAGCAGTTCGCGCGCGTCGAGGGCATCCTCCCCGCGCCCGAATCGAGCCACGCGATCCGCGCCGCGATCGACGAAGCCCTCCGCTGTAAACGGGAAGGCAAGGCGGAGACGATTCTCTTCGGCCTCACGGGCACCGGTTACTTCGATCTCGTGTCCTACCAGAAGTTCAACGACCACACGATGAACGACTACGTGCCGACGGACGCCGAACTCGAAGCGAGTTTCGCCAAACTCCCCCGTATCGGGTGAACACGTCTACCGCCACCTCCCGCCGCGTCCCCGCCTACGTGGGACGGCTTGCGCCGTCGCCGACGGGGGCGCTCCATTTGGGGAACGTCCGCACGTTCATGATCGCCTGGCTCCGCGCCCAGTCGCAGAACGGGCGTCTCCTCTTTCGCATGGAAGATCTCGACCATCCCCGCGACAAGCCAGGCGCGGAACAGGCGGCGGTCGACGATTTGCGCTGGCTCGGGTTCGACTGGGACGCCTACGTACGGCAGTCAGATCGCAAGCCGCGCTACGCGGCGGCGTTGGCGCACCTCCAAGCGCATGGCCACGTCTATCCCTGCACCTGTTCGCGCAAGGACGTCGAGGCCGCGCAGTCTGCTCCCCATGCGGGCGAACAACTCCATTACCCCGGCACGTGCCGCGGACGCTACGCCACGTGGGCCGAAGCGGCGGCCGTCCGCCCCCCCTGCTGGCGTTTCCGTGTTCCCGACGGCACGACCGTCCGGTTCGACGACGCATTCGCCGGGCCGTATGAACAAGACGTCGCCCACGTTCTGGGCGATTTTCCGATCTGCCGCGACGCGCATGGCGCGGGCTACACGCTCGCCGTGACGGTGGACGACGCCGAGATGGGCGTGACGGAAGTCGTACGCGGCGACGATCTTCTTCCCGCCACGCCCGCGCAAATCCTCCTCTACCGCGCACTCGGCCTAACCCCGCCCGCGTTCTGCCATGTACCGCTCGTCGTCGGACCCGACGGCCGCCGCCTCTGCAAACGCCACGGCGACACGCGCGTAGCCGCCTATCGTGCGGCGGGCGTCGCGCCAGACGTCCTCATCGGCCGTCTGGCGCAATCCTGCGGTTGGGGCGACGGATCGCCCACGTCCCTCGCCGATCTCCTCCCCCATTTCACACTCGCGACGATTCCCCGTCCGCCGTGCGTCTGGGACGTCACGACGCGGCTGTAATCGCAGCGGTGTCGAATACCGGCATGAGCCGGGCCAAGAGGGCGATGAGCGCCGTGTCCGTACGGAGAATGCGCCCGCCCAACGAATAGCGCACAAAACCCTTCGCTTCCAGCGCCGCCACTTCGTCTTCCGTCCACCCACCCTCCGGTCCCACGGCCAAAAGCGGACGCGCATTCGCGTCCGGTGCGATGGCGGACGTGGCGGCGGCGGGCGGCGAGGACGATGCCCCGGCGGCGGCGTAGGGATGGGCGACGAGGCGCGGATGGGACGCGGGGAACGCAGCATCGAGATCGTGCGCGAGCCAGGAACGAAAATTCCGCGCCAACTGGACGTCCGGTAGAATGGACGTCCCGGCCTGTTGAAGTCCCTCCACGAGCAGCGGACGGTAGATCTCCGGTTTCAGGAGCTGCGCCCCCCAGAACGCCTTTTCCACTTTTGTCGCACCGACGAAGACGATACGCCCCACGCCGAGCGTCGCCAGCTGGGGGAGCAGACGCTTCAACACGCGCGGACGCGGCGGCGCCAGCACGAGGTCGATCCACGGGCGCGGCGACGGTCTGTCGTGTCGCGTCCGCACCGTCACGGCGTCCGACGTGACGGACAGAATCTCCGCCATGCCAATCGCCCCGTCGAGCGTCCCCGTCTTGAGCGTCTGCCCGACCACGCCGTGCAGCACGTCCAGCACATGCCGCGCCCGCGCATCGGCGAACGTGGCCGTGCCGTCGGCGGCAAGTTCGGAGGCCTCGAACAGAATGCGGTTCATGCCACCTCAGGCATCCGGCCAGAGTTCGTGCGCGAGATCGCGCAACTTGTACTTCTGGATTTTCTGGGATGCCGTCATCGGGAACTCTTCCAGAAAATGGACGTACTTCGGAATCTTGAACCACGAAATCCGATTGTGGCAGAATGCCGCCACATCGACTTCCGTGAGCGACGCGCCGGCGGCGGGGATAATGAACGCGGCGGGCTGTTCACCGTACTTCTTCGACGGGCAGCCCACGAGCGCAACATCCTTCACGCCCGGCATCGTGCCGAGAAAGTCCTCGACTTCCTTCGGGGAAATGTTCTCGCCACCACGGATGATGATGTCTTTGAGGCGCCCCGTGATGTAGTAGTAGCCGTCAGCGTCCATGCGGCCGATGTCGCCGGAGTGAAGCCAGCCGTTCGCGTCGATGCACTTCGCCGTCTGCGCGGGCATGTTGTAGTAGCCCTTCATGCAGTTGAAGCCACGGCAGCAGATTTCACCGTCCGTACCGAGCGGAGCGAGTTCGCCCGTTTCCGGGTTGATGATCGCCACCTCGATACCGGGAAGCGCCTGGCCGATCGTCGCGCACTTCCGCTCCATCGATTCCTCGAAGTAGCGCGTCATTGTCATGACGGGGCCGGATTCCGTGAGACCGTAGGGGTTCGTGACCTCCTTCATGAACATGCGGTCGACGACCTGCTGCATCCGGTGCGTGGGACACGCCGACCCGCTCATGATGCCCGTGCGGAGCGAACTGAAATCGAACTCGGCGAAACGGGGATGGTCGAGGATCGCGATGTACATCGTCGGCACACCGTAGACGGCCGTACACTTCTCTTTCTCAACGGCCTCCATCACCTTCACGGGGTCGAACTTCTCGACCATCACCATCGTGACACCGTGGTTGATGCAGCTCATCACGCCCAACACGCAACCGAAGCAGTGGAAGAGCGGCACGGGGATGCAGACGCGATCGCGCGCGGTAAAGTTCTGGCAGGCGCCGATCCAAAAACCATCGTTCGCAATGTTGTTGTGCGTCAACTGGACGCCCTTCGGAAATCCCGTCGTACCCGACGTGTACTGCATGTTCACGATGTCGTCGGGATCGCAGGCCGCCTGACGCTCGTAGTAGGCCGTCCACGGCGTCTGATCCGCCTGCTCCAGCACTTCGTTCAGCGTGTACATGCCCTGATGGCGTTCCTCGCCGATGAAAATGACGCGCTTGAGATGCGGGTACTTCCAGCATTCCAACGATCCGCGCGGCTGGAGCTTGAGTTCGGGCACGAGCGTGTACAGCACGTCGACGAACGAACAATCGCGGTAGCCGGGAATGATGAAAATGTTCTCCGTGTCCGACTGCTTGAGCGAGAAATCCATCTCGTGCTCTTTGTAGTTCTGATTGAGCGGCAGGAGAATTGCGCCGATCTTGGCGGCGGCGAACATGAGGATGATCCACTGCGGGACATTCGTGGCCCAGAGGGCGATCTTTTCCCCCTTCTTCACGCCCAACGCCATGAGGCCGCGCGCGAGGCGGTCGACTTCCTCGCCAAACTGATACCACGTCAAACGAAAATCGCGGTCGGGATAGACGAGCGCATCGTTCTCGCCGCAGCGGGCGATCGTCTGGTCCAGCAACTGGCCCAGCGTGTAGTTGCGCGTGACAGGCAGATTGTGCCACGGAACGCCGCACGAGACGCTTTGCGTAAACGGCGCCACGGACGGCGCGGAGCCGTACGGATCGGCCAAATTGAATTCTTTGGACATAGTCGCTTCCAACATCCTTTATTCCTGTGAAAGAGCGTATTAGTTTACCATAATCAGAGGCGACACGTGCCGGTGCCACGAACGACGTATTTGTAGGTCGTCAACTCCTCCAACCCCATCGGCCCGCGCGCGTGCAGCTTGTCCGTCGAAATGCCAATCTCCGCCCCCATGCCGAATTCCGCGCCGTCGGTGAAGCGCGTGGAGGCGTTGTGGTAGACCGTGGCCGAATCGACGTCGCGCAGGAACGTCGCCGCGTGTGCGGCGTCTTCTGTGACGATGGCGTCCGAATGGTGCGATCCGTAAGTGTTGATATGCGCCACGGCCGCGTCGACGTCCGCCACCGTGCCGACGTTGAGGTCGAGCGCCAACCACTCCCGCGACCAGTCGGCATCGTCCCGGTGCAACGTCACGCCCTTCTCCTGCGCCCACGCGGCGACACGCGGCAGAAACGCCGCCGCCACCTTTTCATGGACGAGCAGACACTCTGCCGCGTTGCAAGCGCTCGGCCGCTGGACTTTCGCGTTGTCGAGAATCCGCAACGCCATGTCGAGATCGGCCGCGTCGTCCACATAGACATGGCAGACGCCTTTGTAATGCTTCAGCACGGGAATGAGCGCGGCCTCGCACATCGCGCGGATGAGCCGTTCGCCGCCGCGCGGAATCGCGACGTCCACCAGTCCGACCGACCGTACCAGCTCCCGCACTGCGTCGTGATCCGTCGTCTGCACGAGCTGGACGGCGTTCGCGGCCGCCGCCGGGATTTCCCCCGTCTGCGCCCGCCGCACGAGTTCGTCCTGCACGGCCGCGCAGAGTGCCTTGTTCGAGCGCAACGCCTCCTTGCCGCCGCGCAAGATGATCGCGTTCGAGGTTTTCAGACAGAGCGCCGCCGTGTCGACAAAGACGTTCGGCCGCGATTCAAAGACGACGGCAACGACGCCGAACGGTTCGCGCACTTTCGCGATGCGGATGCCGCTCGGCCGGTCGCGCGTCCAAATCGTTTCGCCCACGGGATCGGGCAGATCGGCGACGAAACGCACGCCCGCCACCATCGACTCGAACCGCGCGTCCGTCAGCGTCAGACGATCCACCAGTGCCGGCGCCAAACCGTTCGCCTGCGCGGCCGCCACGTCCGCCGCATTCGCCGCGTCGATCTGCGGCTTCGCGACTTCGAGCGCGTCGGCAATCGCCCGCAACACCGCGTTCTTCTGTTCCGTCGTCAACCGCCGCAACGCCTGGGCCGCCGCCCGCGCCTGGATGCCCAGTTTTTTGACTTCTTCCGCCACCGTCATGTTCTAGTCCTTCCGTTTTCGATTGTGGGACCCGTCTTTCCGTTCGGGTTCCGTTTTGAAATAAGGCTGGGCGAGTTCGAAGACGCCCGTCATTCGGCAATCAATCGCCAGTTCGGCTGTCTCGGCGCCGGCAGGAACGGCCGCATGGCGGCCGCGTTCCGACACCTTCCCGCCACCGTTGACCTCCTCCAGAATCCGTCCCCGCGCATCCAGAAAACGCACACGCGTCGTGAACTGGAATGCGTTTTTCACCCCCGGTCGCGTCGAGAGGAGTTCCGTTGAATAATAGACCTTCGCGGGCTTCTCGAAGAGCGGCAGCGTCTTGACCAAGCGAATGGCGCCGGCGGTCGGGCTTGCCAGCTGGAACGCCGAACGATTCCGCCGCCGGTTCACGACAATCGTCGCCTTCTGTTCGTCCGGACGCTCAAACGCGGCCGTCCAGCCGCCTGACAGGGGGCGCGGATCGCGAAAGACCGTTCGCGCCTCCGGTGCGGGCGCGGCCACGGGTGTCTCCGCCACCGCCACGTCTGCAACCTTCTCCGCCGACGCGGATTCTCGCAACGCGGACGCCAGTTTCCACGCGCAAACGACACCTGCCAACGCCAATCCCGCAGCGGCGAACACGAGCGCGGGGCCGAGATTCCGCCGTTCGGGCGATGGCGCGACAATGACGGCGGAACGGCCTCCCGATGGCACGGCCACTCGCGTTCCGGCGGGCGGCGGCGCGACACGCACGGCCTTTGACCGCTTCGCGGGCGCCTTCGGCCGACCGAACGCCGCCGCGCGACGGACTTCGGGCCGACGCTGTTCCGCCGCGCGGACGCCCACCCAAGGGGCTTCATGCAATCCCCGCCCGTGCATTTTCGCGGCGTAGGCATCGAGGTCGAACGGCAACGAACGGAAGCAGACCGTTTTCGCATCCGTGTCGTAGACGCAGTAACTGCTACGGCAAACCCCACTGCGCGGATAGCCGACGCTGCCGACATTCACGAGGTAGCGCTTGCCGTCTTCGAGCGCAAAATCGAACGGTTCAAGAAAATGCGGTTGGCCGTGCGCACCGATAACGAAAATACCGGGCTTGTGCGTATGCCCCACGAAAAGCAGTTGTTCGCGCCGAACCTCCCACGAGGACTGCGCATCGGCCGGTTCCAACACGTAGTCGAACCGTTCCGGGTGCGCGAAGTCGCCGTGGGCACAGGCGAACCCGTCGAGCGCACACGTGTAGGGTAGACGCCCCAGCCAATCGAGCGCCTCCCGCGTCAGCAACTTCCGCTGACGCGCCACCGCCTCGGCCGCAAAGTCCGTGAAATCCTCCGTCGCACACCGGCCCGCAATCGCATCGTCGTGGTTGCCCGCCAGACAGATATGAATTTTCCGATAGACGAGTTCAAGCGTCGCGACGGGATCCGGCCCATAGCCCAACACATCGCCGAGGCAGACAATTTCGTCGACCTGCGCGTCCGCCGCATCCTGCAAGACGGCCCGGAGGGCCGTCTCGTTGGCATGGATGTCGGAAATTAAAGCGTAGCGCATAACGGTATTCTAGCACACGCATTTGCACTGCGTCTACTTGTCCGTTGCGGAAAATACCCCGCCGCAACGCGAATGCGGTGAACGTTACGGCAACAGGGGTGGAACGAGACGCCCCTCGTCGCACAGACGGCGGACGAGCGCGGAACCGACGATAAACCCGTCCGCGTGACGCGACACCATCTCCGCCTGTTCGCGTGTGGAGATGCCGAATCCGGCCGCGACGGGCAAATCCACCGCGTGACGAATCGTGTCCAGCCGCGTCGCCAGATCGGGTGGCAGTTCCGTCCGCGCCCCCGTAACGCCCTTCACCGTGATGACGTAGAGGAATGTGTTCTCCAATCCCGCCGCGCTTTCGATCACGCGCGTCATCGGCGTGTTCGGCGCAATCAGCGGCACGTACGCGATACCATGCGGTTTGAGAACGTCCAGCAATTCCGCGCGTTCTTCCAGCGGCAGGTCGACGACAAGCACGGCGTCGATCCCGGCGTCCACCGCCCTGTGCGCGAATGTTTCGAGTCCCATTGAGAAGATGGGGTTGTAGTAGGAAAAGAGGACGAATGCCGTCTCGGGATGTTTCGCCCGCAGACGACGCGCCATCACCAGCACATCGTCGAGCGAGACGCCCTGCGCCAACGCCGTGTAGGCGGCCGAACGGATGACCGCACCGTCGGCAAACGGATCGGAAAACGGAACGCCGAGTTCGATGATGTCCGCGCCGCCCGCCACGAGGGCGTCGACGGCGGCCTCGCTGGCGGCGGGCGTCGGCGCCCCCATCGTCAAGTAGGCGACGAACGCACCGCGCCCTTCAGCTTTCGCCTTTGCAAAACAAGTTGTGATTCGCGTGCTCATTTCTGATGTTCCTTCTTGTAGTTGATGATGTTGTCCATGTCCTTGTCGCCACGCCCCGACAGATTCACGAGCAGAATCGTCTCCTGCGGCAGATTCGGTGCGCGTTTGATCGCCTCGG
Source organism: uncultured Lentisphaeraceae bacterium (assembly GCA_964482645.1). Lineage (GTDB taxonomy): Bacteria > Verrucomicrobiota > Kiritimatiellia > RFP12 > UBA1067 > RUG572. The sequence goes on from CAYZYQ010000089.1 coordinate 10,023, forward strand.
CAAGCGCATGGCTCGATTCGAGCGCGGGGATGATGCCCTCGAACCGACAGAGCGCGTCGAACGCGGCAATGGCCGCATCGTCGTCAATCGCTGTGTATTCGGCCCGCCCCATGTCGTGCAACAGGCAATGTTCGGGTCCGACGCCCGGATAGTCAAGTCCGGCGGAAACCGAATACGTGTCGACCACATTGCCGACGGGCGTCTGGAGAAGCAAGGTCTTCGCGCCGTGGAGAACGCCCAGGCGACCGCCGCAAATCGACGCCGCGTGCGCCCCCGTCACGAGGCCACGCCCGCCCGCCTCGACGCCGACGAGTTTGACGCTCGCGTCATCGAGAAAACCCGCAAACAGTCCCATTGCGTTCGACCCGCCACCGACACAGGCAATGGCCTGGTCGGGGAGACGGCCGAACTTCGACAGACACTGCCGCCGCGCCTCATCGCCAATGACGCGCTGGAAGTCGCGCACCATGTCGGGATAGGGATACGGCCCCGCGACCGTGCCGATGACGTAGAAGGTGTCGTCGCAATTCGCCACCCAGTCGCGCAAGGCCTCGTTCATCGCGTCCTTGAGCGTGGCACTCCCCTCCTCCACCGCGTGAACTTTCGCGCCGAGCATTTCCATGCGCTGCACGTTCGGCGCCTGCCGCCTCACGTCGATGGCGCCCATGTAGATTTCGCACGGCATCCCCAGCAACGCCGCAACCGTCGCCGTCGCCACGCCGTGCATCCCGGCGCCCGTCTCGGCGATAAGCCGTTTCTTACCCATGCGCTTCGCCAGCAACGCCTGGCCAATCGTATTGTTCACCTTGTGTGCGCCCGTGTGGTTCAGGTCTTCGCGTTTGAGGACGATCATCGCACCGCCGAGATGCGCGGAGAGGCGTTTACAGACCGTGAGCGGCGACTCGCGCCCGACGTAGTCGTGTAGAATCTCGTGATATTCCCGCTGAAACACGGGATCGTTCCGCGCCGCCGCATAGGCGTCGGCAAGTTCGTGCAACGGCCCCATCAGCGTCTCGGCGACGTACTGCCCGCCGTAGGGTCCGAAATGTCCGTGTGGTTTCATCTTCGCTCTTTTCCTCTTTGATGCTTGTGTCGTATGACTGTGAAAAACAAAACAAAAACGCGGATCGTTCCTGCCGGTACGATCCGCGTTTTCAATTCCTGCATCTGCGCACGTTGCCATCAAATCGACAACGCCGAAAACGGGGCGGATCGTCTTCCGCTCCGCCACCACCGGCGTTCGATTTTCTGTGTCATCGTCATGTTTGCAGACGTTCTTATTTGTAGATAACGCGGGTAGTTTACTCTTTCCGCCGCGCCCTGTCAATGGCTACACGCATTTGTCAGTCGAAATCGCGCAGGGCGGAAAGGATGGCTTCGGACGTGACGGGC
>CAYZYQ010000090.1:0-7885 GCA_964482645.1 uncultured Lentisphaeraceae bacterium
GCGGATGCGCTTGAAGTCCTTGATGCCGTAGGGGATTTTGAGTGTCTTCGCCATGTCTGCCATTCTACCATTCTCCGATATTCCGCGTCAACGGAGGAAATGCCATGTGGTCAAAAGCAACCATCGCACCCAACATAGACCTGGAGGAGGGAAAGCGGGAGGCCGCCCCGGTTTCAACAATGCGGCGCGGCGTTTCCAAGAAACGCCGCGCCACATTGAATTATCAGTTAATCGATGGACGTGTGCTCAGTCAATCGATAGACTGTGAGCCGTTTTACTCGGATGCGTGATTATTCGGCCGACTGCGGCTTCGCGCCGATCTTGACCTGCGCGAACTTGCCCGCATCCAACGTCACCGTCAACTTGCCATCCAAATCCTTGTTATCACCCGTTTTAACGATAAACGGCACCTCCGTACTCTTCATCTCATCCAACGTATCGCCCGTCTTCACGTACAATATGCCGTAGATATCCTCCAGATTGATCGCGCTGGCATTCTCTGCGCTGCTCGTCTTGGCGGCAACGGTGATCGTCATCTTGCCGTTCGCGACCGTCACATCGTCGATCGTGAGCACCGGATCCGCTGTCAGAAGATCCGTGTTCAGGAGGAAGGAGTTGTAGGCATACGAACTGCGCCGCAGGGCGTCCAGCGAAATCTTCTTATCATCCGCCCAGCCCTTGACATCTGTCGTGGACACGGAGGGATCGAAACCGGTGATTTTCAAGTTGGCCAAGGAATCCAGAACGGCCGTGATGGTCTTGGTCGTATCTTCGGTCACGGTGAATTCACCAATACCATCCGTGATCTTGTACCAGTCGGCAGGGGTGGCGGCAACCGTCACCTTCTTACCCGATTCGACTTCAATCGCCGTACCCTGCGTCGCGGTCTTCGCCTCCGTTTCACCTTCAATCGTGTAGGTGACGCTGGAAACGCCCTCGCCCCACGTCAGCGTGAAGTCGACGGTGGTGACGACGGCCGCGGTGAACGACGGCGCCGTGGTCGTGACGAGGAAGTCGTCAATCGCACCCGACCCCTTGAATCCAACGGCGGAGAGGGCAGGGACATCTGGCGCAAGGTTCACAAGACTCGGAATTACACTTAAGAGATTGAAGTCCGGGTCATCCAGAGCAAAGGCGCTAGAAATGACCATCCCCAGATTTGCACCGAACGGAGATTCATTTGCTTCCACTTCCAACAACTCCCCATCAAGGTAAATCTGGAAGCCCGAAAGCCATACGTCCCCACTTTCTTCGCCCCCCGCATAGAGTCGCAATGCCCTAACCGTCAGACGATACCACTTCCCAGGACGAACATCCGGAGCACTTTTTGTTGCCGTGACCAACGTAAAGTTTGTAGGATTAAATGCTACTGCATCACCATCGAAGATTCCACCTCTCACACAAAGGTTAGTCGTCGCCGTGCCATCGTCAGCCGTTGCCACATTCAGCCAGATCGCCAACTTTGCATCTTCACCAATCTCCGGCTCCGAACCGTCTTCGGTCGGCGTGAACTGCACCATCGTGTCGATGTACAGCCCGGTGTCCGCAGGAACCTCCTGCGGCGTAATGGCATCCCATTTTCCAGTCTCCGTCTCCTGCACCGCCTCCTTAATCGAACGCCACAACGTCCCGCCCTCCGTCGAAAGCGCCAAGTACTTCGATCCAAACGCCTTCTCCGTCCACCCCGTCGGTGCGTCTTCTTTGTCATGTGCGACGACCGTCGATCCGTCTTCCGAACTGTTCGACGTATCGTACGTGAAGTAAGCCTTCGACGAATCCTGGTTACCGAAATCATCATAACCATTGCTCATCAACTTCGAGCCGGTGTAATTCTCGAAGTCAACGGAGTTGATCGTCTCCGCCCCTGCGACGCAGACGGCCGCACAGGCCAGCGCTAACATCGTTTTTTTCATTGCGTGTTCCTTCTTTGCCTCCAAGGGGAAACGAAACATTCCGCACCCCCGGAGAGGGTTCGGCTCGTCTGCTGACACCATTATCGTACCATTTTCCGCCTCTGCCGACAAGAGGGGTGTCCATTCTTTTTTTTTTTTCATCTCGCCCCCCTTCCACGTTCGTCCCCAAGAGGCCGAACGCCTTCACGCAATTCCGTTAAAACGTTTTCAAGAACATACCCATCACTCATCAACTGCAATCCGTATTTGGAATTGGTTAATTGGCGATACGTTTCTGTCGAATAGAACAGGTCCAACGCGCGTTCCCCACTAATCGAGAGCGCGTTTGCAAGGTCAAAAATGATACGACTTTGTTTACGCAAAAGAACTGCGTTTCTCATGACAGCATTCACTCCTTCGAACAATCGTTTCGTAGGACGACTGATCTGATAAATTGTAAACGAAGATCAAGAACCACCTGACTGCGGATACAAAGTTGCTGGTTAGTTTTCTTGTAGGCAAGTTGCCCAAGCGCCTGTGTCGCCGTTATCATTCCGTTCTCATAGTCCTCAACCGTGTCAATCACATTGTCGTTTGCCACACCACCCTCCACTACGTCAAACCGATGTTGAAGTCTCCCTCCCCTTCTACAATCTACAACATAGTCCAGCCATTCCTTGTCATATGAGGCAAACACCTTGTATCGTATACCGCAGTCAGCCATCGCCGCTTGCCGATCAAACTCATACTGGTTTAGAATGGCCTGCGCACCACGATGTCGACTCGCGATTGTTTGCGCCCACGAAATCGCCTGTACACGAAGGGCGGTCAAATAAAACCCTTGGCCGAAATCGACCCTGTCTCGTCCAATTCCCGCCAATGGAACGGACACCGAGATATCTGAACCATGGTATAACTTCATCCTTTTTCCGACTCCCAGTTCTTCAAGGTTTCGACCGTATCATGTGCGACCCAATCCATACTTTGAGTATGGAGGTCGTTGTATCGCGCAAACAGGCGATCATGAATTAGATTTTGCGTTTTTAACCGGCGATACATTTCTACGCCAGAAATGTGCATCAATTTGGCACCGTTCTCGATGGCCGAGACGGCAAGATGGATACGTCTGTATCGTTTATTCTCCCAGACCCTTTTCGCCATAAACTGCTCCATACGAACACGGAATGATTGCCCTTTATCGATTGACTGTCTCCGATTATACCACACGCCGAGACGGCGTTCAACTCGCCGTCACGCGCTCCCCGCGTTTTGAATTCCGTTCGTCCGCATCGTAATCCTACAACACGACCATCGTCTTTCACGGTGCGGCGAAGAAGCGGTAGAACTGATACCATTGGTCGGGGTGGGCGCACGTCGCCGTTTCAAGAAAATCGACGTACTGGTCGAGAATCTCCCGCGTCGGCGGCCGGCCGGGCGCAGTGGGACGGAATGCCCGGAACGACACCTCGTAGGCGTTCCAGCCCGTCCGCGCACAGACGACGAAGAAAATCGGCGCGTCCATCAAGCGAGCGAACGCGAACACGCCCGCCGGCCATGTGCAGGAGCGTCCGAGGAAGACGTGCTCGAACTGCCGCGCCGACCCCGCGCTCACGCGATCGCCTGCCATGAGAACGCAATCGCCCCGTCCAATCGCCGCCTGCATCTCGACGGCCGTTTCCACGCCAATATCTTCGACGGCGTGGAGCGTCGTCGCCCGCGCGTCGAAATGTTCCATGAACACGCGCGTGAACACGGCGTCGTGCCCCATCTGCTGGAATGCATGGACGTGCGGCACCGTTCCGTCCGTCGTGGCGGCGAGCGCCGGCAGAACTTCGACCGTCCCCACGTGCGTGGACACGAGGAACGCGCCCTTCCCGGCCGACACAAGCGCCTGGAACGCCCGCCCGTCCGCATCGTCCCGTATGTACAGACGCGGCAGATCCTTCCGGCGCGTACAGGCATCCGTTTTGTCGACCATCGACCAGGCGAATCCCAGCAGGTGACGAAAGAGGCGGTACGTCGTCGGCCGCAACGGGCGTTTCCGATACGCGGCGAGGACGGCGTAGTACTCCCGCAAGGCCGCCCGCGCCGGTTTCGCAAACGGATAGATGAACGCCACCACGGGCACACAGAGCGCTTTCAGCACGTTCTTGCCGAACACCGTGTAGACGTACCACATGAACAGCATCCGCAGACGCCCCGCGCTCTGTTCGCGTTGACGATGCCACGGCGTGTCCGCCGTTCCGTCCCGCACCGCCACCGCCTCGTCTTCCCGCGCCACGGACGCCACCGCGAAAAGATAGGCGAACGACAGCCCCGCCGCGAACGTAACGCCCATGGCGTGTGTCACGGGAAACGCCGTGAACGCCAGCATTCCCAAGCCCGCCAACGACGTCAGAAAGGAAAAGAAAACAGCCCGCGCCGTGACGGGCGAACGACTGCCTTGATGGAAAATGACGTAGTCCAACCCCAACCCCACCAGCACGAAGAAGCAGAGCAACGTGAAGAACGTCGCCGGAATCTGCAACCATCCCATCAACCCCGCCGTTGCGCCGGCGGACAATACCATCGGCTTGACGTAGCGAATAAAATTTCTTCGGAACACAACCACCAGCAAGCCAACGAGCGCAACAAACGAGACCCCGAGAATCGTCACCGTCTCGCGCGAATAGGTCGCGAACAACCGCAGCAATTCGCCCTGCGGATCGAGGATGCGCACATCGGGATCGTCCGACGTGAACCCCGGCGGACACATCGCCAGCAGACACGTCGGATGCCCTTTCAGACGAAACACGCGCGTCAGACGCCGCAGCCCCTCGTCGTCCAAATGTTCAAGGTCGAGAAACGCCGTCTGCGACGCATCCGCCGCCGGCATGGGCAGCCCCGTCAACGCCGTATAGGCCGCCCCTTCGGCGGCGTACAAACGGCGGACGAGTTCGGCGTTTTCGCGTTGGCGTTTGAGCGACGGCACGATCGACGACGCGCCTTTCAATCCGGCCGCCTCTTCCTTTTCCAAGGCCGCCTGCAACGTGGGCGCATGGATATGGACGAAGCGCGTCGCGCCCGTCGGATTGAGGTTCATCAACAACCGCTCGCTCGCCGCCAGATAGGCGTCCGGCGTGTAGAACGCCGCCGGATTGTCAGTCAGGCGGCCACGCAACAGACCAAGCGCCAGCACGACGCCGACGAGTTCCACGCCGCGCCGCCCCCACCGCGAAAAACGGAACGGACGACAACCGGAGGGCAGGGTCAACGGTGGCGCCGGGACATGGAAGAGGACGACGTACGCAGAAACCGTCCCCAACCCCGCAATCGTAAAGAGCGCCATCTGGCGCAAGACCGAGACGGAGGCGAAGAGAAGCGGTATGAGACAGGCGACGGTCGTCAGCGCGGACAGCGAGAGCGAACGCAAAATCTGCCGCACGTCGCCCGCCGCTCGGGCGTGGTAGACGTAGTCGACGGCCAGGCCAATAAGCGACGTGCCGAAGACGAACGTGAGCACGTGCGGCGTCGGGAAGCAGAGAAAGAGCGCGGACGTTCCCGCGAGAAAGCCCGCGCCCAACGCCAAGAGCAGTTCCGGCACGAACGCGAACGACCGGAAAAGCAACCAACCAAATCCCGCGACGAGCACGAGCGAGACCGTGGAGAGCAAATTGATTTCGCGCGTGGCCGATGCCGTGGCGCGTGCGGCGTGGAATGGCGGGCCGCTGCACCAGATTTTCACATCCACCGCCGGTGATGCGCTGACGGACGCCTGCGCCGCATCGAGAAACGCGGCCAGGCGCGTCTGCGCAACGCCCGTAAAATCCACGTTGAGCAACAGATAGTGGACGCCGTTCGTCGCAAAGACGGGATAGCCATCACGCATCGTCCAGCCGGCGGCCAGGCCACGCTGCAACGACAGCGCGTAGTCCGTGGCCAGCAGAAAGGGATCGCGCTTCACGGAGAAAAGCGGCGGTACGAAGCCAAACAAGTTGGCCGCCGCCGCATCGGCAACGTCCTTGTAGCGTCCCGCCTGCAACAACGTGCGCGTGTCCGGCGCCAACAGTCCCGCCGTGTGTCCGTCGAGAGAGGCCAGCGTTCGCTTGTAGTCCACGGCGGCGCGTGGATCGAACTGCGCAGCAAGCGTCCCGGCGGTGGCGACCAGGCAATCGGCATCCGCCCCTTCCAACAGAATCCGCCCCTGCTGTGCCGTCTGTTCCGCAAACTCCCGCAACACGCCCGCCGCGTCGGGATCGTTTGAAACGAGACTGAACAGATCACCCACGGGACGACTGCCGCACCACAGGCGCACAACCAGTCCCGCCGCCGCGCCGGCCAGTAACCCCACGAACAGGAGGCGGCCGATTCTCATTCCACGCCCCCGTTCGCCGGCATCAGGCGCACGTCCAGCACATCACCGTTTTTGAACGACACGCGCACGTGCGTCGGAAAGGCGTCGTCGGGTTCGACCTTCACGTCCTTGACGAACGCGCGGACTTCACGGATTTCAAAAATCTTCTCGAACGACGAAACATCCATGTCGAGCGCGCGCGTTGTGGACTTTCCCCGTACGGTCGTCGTGTAATTTGTCGGCGTGGCATAGAACGTCGACGGCACCGGCTTGAGCGTCTTGAACTCGAAAAACCGATCCTTCTCGAAACGGAACGTGCCGGAGGAGGTAATCGTCACCTCGACATCGGCCAGCGTCTTGCGCTGAACGAACGTACCGGCAACCGACGCGGGCAGCGCATCAATCGATGGCGCGGCCACGGCTCCCCAACTCGCCGCGAGAACGCCCGCCCGCAACAGCCCTTTCACGCCAGACACAACACGCCGCTTGAACATCGCGTTTCGCCCTTTCGATAGTCGTACATCAGTTCCGTTTCAGATTTCTTCACGAGCGTGAAGCGGATCGCGACGCCCGGCACAATGCTGTGCGTGAACTTCATCTTCTTCACCGTCTTCAGCACACACGGCCGACGCAGATACGCCTCGGCAAAATGATGCGCCAGTCCCAATTGCACGACGCCCGGCAACACGGCGCAACCAGGGAAATGCCCCTGGAAATACGGCGCGTCCGGATCGAAGACAAACGTGGCCGACCACGTGTCCGCCGTCGAAGCGACGTCGGATACGAACGGTTCGACGAGCTGCGTCTCGAACTCCTTTTTCAACGCGCCCGTCTGCACCTTGCCTTGCGCATTGCGCGGCAGTTCATGGACAAACCGATACTTGCGCGGCACCGTTCCCCGAGGGAAGATCGGCGCGAGTTCCGTACGCAATGCCCACGCCAGTTTCCGTTTCGAGACGGCGGCGGCCGCCGCCGCGTCCGTCAAGACGACGACCGCGCCGAGGGACGGGCCGTGCGGCCCGTCGAGCGAACAGAGCGCCGCGTCGCGAATCTCGGGCAGCGCCTTCATCGCCTCCTCCATCTCCGGCAACAGGACGCGCTGCTCGGCGATTTTCACCAGACGGTCACGACGCCCCAGCAACGTAAACCGGCGGCCGTCGTCCGCAAGCGCCACGCCGTCGCCCATCGTGAACACGCGACGGAAAGAGAACGGCGAACGGACGACGAGACGTCCGTCCGCGTCGGCCGCGACTTTGACCGGATCGAAGACCGTCCACAAGGCCGTTTCCGGCCGTGCGGCATCCTGCCGGCGGAACGCCACGCCGCCCGTTTCCGTCGAACCGAAAATCTCCAGCGGCGCCCGACCGAAGACGCGGCGGGCGACGGCCGACACCTCCGCCGTCAGCAACGCGCCGGACGTCGTGATCTCCACGCAGTTCTGCGGCACGTCGTAGAGCGCCGCGTAGGCGGCGAACCGTTCGAGGAACGAAGGCGTCGTGACGAGAAAGACTTTCTCGGCCGTGCGCATTTTCGCGAGCAACGTCTCCGGCGTCAGAATGACGTCGGCGTCGACGGGACAGCCCGCCGCGCGGGGGAGCAGATGCCGCCAGAGCATCCCGTACATGTGTTGCGGCTCGACGGTCGAAAGGAAAAGCGGACG
>CAYZYQ010000090.1:7985-11247 GCA_964482645.1 uncultured Lentisphaeraceae bacterium
GGCAGGACGCCCGACAGCGTCCGTTCCGCAATCGTCTGGCACAGCGACTTCGGGCGGATGAGCGACAGCGCGAACCCCAACGCGACGGCCACGCTCATCAGGACGGGGTAGTAGGCGACGAACACGAACCGCTTGAAAACAAGCGCGGCAACGACACACGCCGCCAGCATCGCGAGCGATCCGAAACGCCGGACGACCGTCAGCGTACGCATCCCGCGCCGTGAACCGTCAAGTTTCATTGACCAGCTTCGCGACGGCTTTCGTCACGTCAGCCAACGTGCGGATCTGACGAAAGTCCTCGGGGTCGACCTTCTTCTTTGTCTCCTGCTGGAGGCGGACAACAAGGTCGACCGCGTCGATGGAGTCGAGGTCGAGTTCCGTGAAGAGATTCGTTTCGGGCTTCAACTTCGCCGGATCGCACTCGAATTCGGCGACGAGAATGTCCTTGATGGTCTTTTCGATTTCGGCATCGGTCATCATGGTCAGGCCTTGTTCTGGGATTCCACGTAGTCGGCCAGCGTCTTGACCGAATAGAACGTTTCTTTATTGTCGGCGGGATTGGAGGAGAACGTGACGCCGAACGCCTTTTTCACGGCCATGCCGAGTTCCAGCGCGTCGATGGAATCAAGCCCCAGGCCTTCGCCGAACAGGGGCGCGTCCGTTTCGATGTCCGCCGCCGTGAGGTCTTCCAGATCGAGCGACGAGACGATCGTCTCCTTCAATTTGTCTTCAATTTCTGCGCGTGTCATTTGGGTGGTATTATATCATACCTCGACTGGATTCCGCACACTGGCACGGATCAATCCAACACGCGGTCGAATGCGCCGCCGCCCTCGCCCGAGGCACCGGCGTCGCCCGCGTCCACGGGACGCACGAGCCGCGCTTTCGGGCGCTCGCCGAACAGCACCGTCCCCAGTCGAATCCACGTGGCGCCCTCTTCGACGGCCACCGTGTAGTCGTTCGTCATGCCCATCGACAGGCGCGGGAAACGCGCCCCAAACGCACCTTCCATCGCGTCACGGAGTTCGCGCAAGCCCGCAAACACGGGGCGCGTCTCCTCGATCTTGTCGTGCGGCACGAACGGCGCCATCGTCATGAACCCCTCCAGCGTCACATTCGGACACCGCAACGCCGCCTCGACGGCCGCCGGCACGTCGGCCGGCCGCAAGCCGTCCTTCGACCGTTCGCCGCTCATGTTCACTTCCAACAGGATATTCGGATGCGCCCCCGCCTCTTCCGCCACGCGCTGGATGCGTTCGACGAGGCCGATGGAATCCACCGAATGGAACGTCGTGAACACTTCAAGCGCGGCCCGTACCTTGTTCTTCTGCAAATGCCCGATCAAGTGCCAGGCCGGTCCCGACACGGCCAACGGCTGTTTCCACGCCGCCTCCTGAACCTTGTTCTCGCCGACGATGCGCAAACCGGCTTCCCACGCCTCCTGCACGACCTCGGGTCCGTGCGTCTTCGTCACGGCAATGATCTCCACGTCATCCGCGTTCCGTCCGCTTTTTGCACAGGCGGCGGCGACGTTTGCTTCGATTTCGGCCACAATCTCGTTCAACGGTTTCATCTCACGATCTCCGATTCCACTCCCTCAACCAATCCAGTTCACGACGGCGCATTCGCCGGTAGTCCGCCTCCGCATGATCGTCCGCGCCCGACAGATGATCCATGCCGTGGGCGATGTAGAGCAGCAATTCCTGAACGGGCGACCAGCCCTTCCGATGCGGCGCGGCACGCAACGCCTGATCCGTGTTTACGATCAACTCGCCAGACAACCCCGGCGGTTCCGGCGGAATGGCCTCGTAGGCCTGCGTAATGACGTCCGTCGCGCCCGCCACGTCCATGATCGCACGATGACAGGCGTCCGATTCGGCATCCCGTACGAGATGCACGACGATCTCGTGCCAAACGGGCGAGCCAATGCGGGCATTCGACCGCGCCGCGAAAAACCGCGCCGCCGCCACGAGATCCGCCTTTCGGATTGGCAGCGTCCGGGGTATCGTTCCAACGACTTCAATGTGCATGGCCAGTCTCCCGAAGCGTCTCCAAAACTTCTTCCGCCGCCCGGTCGAGCGCATGACCGTCCGACCGCAGCAGCGTCCGCGTCTCGTCCAACCGCGCCGCCGCCCGCGCCCGCGCCGCCGGATCGGAGAGCCACGTCGACAGTTTCGCGGCGACGGCTTCCGGTGTGAAAGCCTCCTGCAACAGTTCGGGCATCGGCGCGTCGTCCGTCGTAGTGGGCATCCGGCATTTCTCCCACACGACGTTCGCAATGCCGATGTGGCGGATGGACTTGATCACGCGGCGGGCGAACCACGCAAGCGCGGGCGAGACGGCGTAGACAAGCACCGTCGGACACCGCGCAAGCGCGGCCTCCAGCGTCGCCGTGCCACTCGCCACCACGGCGCAGACCGCCCCGCGCAACACGCCCCGCGCGTCCCCTTGCTGGATGCGCACTACCACGGGGCATGGTGCGGCGGCCGCCATCTGACGGCGGATTTCGTACGCGGCCTTTTCGTTCGCGGCGGGAATCACGACATCAAACGGCGCGGCAGACGCCGCGATTTGCGGCAACGCCCGCAACAGACGCGGCAAGATGCGCTGGATTTCACCCAGACGGCTGCCCGGCAAGACGGCCAGCACCGGCCGCGCCGAGGCGGCGGCCGTCCCGTCCGCCGCCGGCCGCGCCGCGTCCTCTTCCGCGAAGACGTCCAACATCGGGTGGCCGATGAACCGCGCCGTCAGCCCCGTCCCCGCGAAGAGCGCCGGCTCGAACGGAAAGAAGCAGAGCAACTTCGTCAACGCCGCCGCGATTTTCGGAATGCGGTTTTGATGCCAGGCCCAGACTTGCGGACACACGATGTGAATCGCGGGGATGCCGAGGCGTTTCGCGCACGCGGCAAGTTTGAGGTTCAGGCCGGGATAGTCGACCGTCACAACGGCATCCGGCCGCCACGTGCGGATGACGGCTTTCATCGTCCGCTGGACGCGCAGGAAATAGAAGATCTTCCGCACGACCGCGCCGAAACCCATGACGGCCAAATCGCCCGTCTTGAAACCTTCGCTCTGATAACCGCGAAAGACGATCGGACACGCCGCCCGCGCCGTCAACGCCGCGCGGAGACGGTCGGCGTACACCAGCCCGGATTCCTCGCCGGCCAACAGCAAAATTTTCAGCTCTGCGCTCACGCCGTCGGCTCCTTCCGCACGGGACGGGCAGGGCGCGTCGGCGCGGGCGGCAGATCCGTTGCCACAC
>CAYZYQ010000091.1:0-11180 GCA_964482645.1 uncultured Lentisphaeraceae bacterium
CTCCGGCACGGAGGCGGAAGTCGCCATCAGCGTTTTCGGGGACGACCTGGCCGTCCTGCGCGACGTGGCGCAGAAGGTGAAGCGTATCCTTGATACGCTACCGGAAGTCGCCGACGTTCGGGCGAACCGCGAAATCCTCGTGAACACGTTCCGGATCGACTACGACATGGACGCGCTTGCCGAGATGGGGCTGTCCCTCAAGGAGGCTGGCGAACAGGTTTCGGCCGCGTTCAACGGAAAAGTCGTCGGGGAAATCCGCGACGGACTCAAGGTTCGCAATCTCGTCGTGCGACTGGACGACGGCGGTGCGGGATTGACGCCGGAGACGGTTGGGGCGTTTGTCCTCGCCTCGCCGACAGGGCGGCGGCAGCGTCTGGACGAGGTGGCGCACGTCTATCGCGAAGAGGCGTCCAACCTCGTCATCCGCGAACAGGCCCGGCGCAAGGCCTTGATCACGTGCAACGCCGCCGGGGCGGTCGATACCGGCACGCTGGTCGCGGCGTTGCGCAAGGCCATCGAGCCGACGGTCGTGGCGGCTGGTTGCACGGTGTCCTACGGCGGGAGCTTTGAGGCGCGGCAAAGCGCGGGGCGGCGTCTCGCCGTTCTCGGCGGCGCGTTGCTTGTTGCCATCTTCGTCATCCTGACGCTGGCACTCAAGACGGCCAAGGCCGCCGCGCTCGTCATGCTGAACGTTCCGCTCGGTCTCATTGGTGGTATCGTGGCCGTCTGGTTGACGAATCCGGTTCTGTCGGTCGCGTCCCTCGTCGGCTTCGTGACTGTTGTGGGCTTCGTGCTGCGGAATGGCCTTCTCCTCCTCAATCGGTATCGTGAACTCGAAGAGGCGGGGCTGTCGTTTCGCGACGCGATCGTGAGCGGCTCAACGGAACGGATGGTGCCGATTCTCATGACATCGCTCACGACCATTCTCGGACTCGTGCCGCTTGTCCTTGCGGCGGACAAGCCGGGCGGCGAACTGCTTGCCCCGCTGGCAATCGTCCAGTTCGGCGGACTCATCTCCGCCACGTTCCTCAATATGCTCGTCCTGCCGGCGGCGGCCTGGCTGTGCGGAAGTTGTCGACCGAAATGCGAAGGGAATTCTGCGCCGTCGGCGCGGCCCTGTCTTGCGTCCGCCCTCGTTGGCGTGTGCCTTGTCGCGGGCGTGGCAGGATGCCGTGCCTACGAGGCAGCGCCCATCGATTGGCAGGCAGAAGACGCGGAACGGAAGGCGGCCTCGGCGAAGGTGTCCCTGATGACGGTTGCGGACGCGGAACGCCTGGCGCTTGTTGCCAACCCCGAAATCAACGCGAAACGCTTGAAGGCTCAGCGCGGTGCGGCCGAGGCGAAGGCGGCTGGATGGTGGGAAGATCCGAGCCTGAATTTCGACCTCCAGCGCATTGTGCAGAGTTCGTCCCATCCCTTTTTGATGGGCGGTTCGCTGGCGTTCGCGATACCCCTGTCGGGCGTACCGGGACTGTCGGCCGAGGCGGCGCGGACGTATGCCGAGGCGGACGCGCTGGACGTGATGTCCGCCGAGCAGGACTTACGCGCGGACGTCCGCGTGGCCGCCGTCCGATGGGCGGCGGCGGAACGCCGCGTTGCCGCACTGCGGGCTGCGGTGGCGGATTCGCGCATTCGTCGTGCGGAAACGAACGCGACGCGCCTGTGCGCAATCGGCGAAGCGGAGGAGATCGACCTTTCGGCAATCCGTCGCCGCCGTCACGCGCGGAGTCACGCACTCCGCCGCGTGGAGCAGGAGGCCGAGGAGGCGCGGCAGCGTTTTTGCGCCCTGCTGGGCGTTTGGCCGACGGCGGATGTCTCGTTGCCGGCGGATGCGTGGACGACGGACGAGACAGACGCCGTCGCCTGGGCGAACGTGCCGACGCCGAGTGCGCTCGTCGGGCACGTGAAGGTGCGCGCGGCACAGGCGCGTCTCGGCGGCACGGAGAAATCGCTTCTGGCCGAAATCCGTCGGCAGTATCCCGACCTCTCGATTGGGCCGGGATATTCCCGTGAGGAAGGACAGGATCGCGTCGGCTTTGTGGCGGGCCTTTCCCTGCCGCTCTGGAATCGCAACCGCGCGGGCATTGCGGCGGCGGAGACGGAGCGCGACTTGGCCCGCCAGATCGCACTGGACGTCTGGCGCGGACTCGTCGGTGAGGCCCTTGCGGCCGTTCGCCGTGTGCGCCAGAGTCTGCGGCACGATGCGCCCGAAGGGCTTTCGTCCGACGGCGCCGAACGCCTGTACGCGGTCGGCGAACTGTCAGACGTGGACTATCTGGCGCTTCGAGACGAGATCCTCGATGCGCAGTTGGCGGAAATCGACTGGCGCGAAGGCCTTCTTGCCGCCCGCGCTGAACTCGTTCGCTACGAGGTGACGGAATTGCCGCACGCGGATGAAACGACCTCGACTGACAAGTGAATCAAGTGAAAGGGAGAATCTGAACATGAAAATTTTAATGGCAATTGTTTTTTCCGTGTCCATGGCGTGTTGGGCGTTTGCTGCAGACGACCCTGACCACGATCATGATCACGATCATAATCACGGCCACGCCGAGGAGCATCAGCAGATCGGGCGGGTGGTCAAGGCGTCCGTTTCCGCCCAACGGCTGATCGGTTTGGAGACGCGGCGCACGGAACGGCGGCGCGTCGCGGCGACGCTCTCGCTTGTCGGGCGGTTCGAACTGTCGCCGACGGCGCGGTTCGCGTCCGCGTCGCCTCTCGCCGGTTTTGTGGCGTTGAAGGTGCGTCCGCTCACCGATGTCGCCGCCGGCGACGTCCTCTTCACGGTCACGTCCCCCGATCTTGTGGCGCGGGCACGGGAAATCGCCGTTTTGGAAGGGCGGCTGGCATCCTATCGTGCCGCCGGCGCGAAAAACGCCGCGCTGGAGTCCGAACTTGCCGCGAAGCGTGAGATACGCGCGGCGTTGCTGGGTGGCGCAATCGAGGTGACGAATGGTGTCGTCGCGGTACGCGCGGCGCGGGCGGGGCGCGTGGATGCCATTGACTTGCCGGACGGTGCGTTCGCGGACGTTGGTACCCGTGTGCTGACGCTTGTCGATCCAGTCGCCGTGCGTTTTCGGGCGCGTGTCACGCCGGGCGAACGCGCACGGTTGTCCGACGGGCTGCCCATTTCCGTGCAGGGGCGGGCGGGACGGCTGCGCCTGGGACTCGCGGACGCGGAAGGGACGGAGAGCGCGGCGTACGTCGAGTTCGACACGCCCGATCCGTCTGGACGGCCGGGCGTTCGCGCCGTGGCGGAATGCGTGACCGACGCCTCTGCGGCGGACGTCTGGTGCGTGCCGTCCGAGGCCATCGTGCAGATGGGCATTGAGCCGGTTGTGTTTGTCCGGGATGCGCACGCGGCCGACCGCTTTGTCGCAATTGAGGTCGAGACGGGGGTGCGCGGCGGCGGATGGACGGAAATCCGCAATTTCTCGCAGGGCCATGACGTCGTCGTGCGCGGGCAATACGAACTCAAGCTCGCGCTGGCCGCGCAGACGGGCGAGGGACGGAAGGCGGCGGGGCATTTCCATGCCGACGGCGCCTTTCACGAAGGCGAGGACTGACGTTTTCCGGGCGTTTGGCGGGTTTGACACGCGGGGGTGGAAAAGCATATAATGCTCCCGAAGAAGGAAGAAGGAACATGATCGAACGGAGCAAACCGAAAATCACGATTTGCGTCGGATCCAGTTGTTTCGCGCGCGGGAACGAGAAGAACGTCGATTTCGCCGAGCAATATCTGGAAAGCCGGGGCTTGAAAGATGAAGTCGACTTCGAGATGGAGGGCTGTCTCTGCACGAACAATTGTGCGGCCGGCCCGATCGTCATCGTCGATGGCAAAGTCTACACCCATGTCGACCAGGGGTTGATGCGGGACATTCTCGTGGGGCTTTTCCCTGAGGAGAAAAAATAGCCATGGGGCCCGTCTACACAACCGAGAACGGCTGTCAGGATTGCTACAAATGTGTCCGGCACTGCCCTGTCAAGGCCATCCGCATCGTCGGCGGCAAGGCGAGCGTCATTCCCGAAGCGTGTGTCGCCTGCGGCGAGTGCGTGAAGGTTTGTCCGTCGCACGTCAAGAAGATCCGTTGCGATTTGTCGCGTCTCCGTTCGCTGTTGGATTCCGGGGCGAAGGTCTACGCCTCGGTGGCGCCGAGTTTTGCGCGTTACTTCAAGGGCGTGTCCATCGGGCGTCTGGCGGCGGCGCTGAAGGCGATCGGTTTCGCGGGCGTATCCGAGACGGCGCACGGTGCCGAGTGCGTGAGCGCCCACGTGTCGAAACTGCTGGAGGTCTGTCCCGACGTGCCGGTGATGATTTCAAGTGCCTGTCCGGCGGTGGTGGACATGATCCGCAAATACCGGCCCAGCTGGATTCCTACGATTTCGCCAATTCCCTCGCCCGTACGTGCGCATTGCAAGCTTCTGAAAGAGGCCTACGGCGACGACGTGAAGGTTGTGTTCATCGGGCCTTGCGCGGCGAAGAAGAACGAGAGCGACGCGCATCCGGACCAGTTGGCGCTCGCCGTCATCTTCCCCGCAATCGAACAATTGCTCGAAGAGCGAGGCGTATTGCCGGAACTCATGGAAACGGAAGCGGAACTTGCGCTGGGACCGGCCGAGGAAGGGCGGTTCTACTCCATCGAGGGCGGCATGAACGACACGATTCGCGACGGTACGGATCGTGTGCGGTTCATTTCCGTGTCGGGGCTTGAGAATCTTCGCCGTCTGATTGCCGAAGAGCCGCCCAAGACGAAGAAGGGGCGGACGGTCTTCATCGAGGCGCTGGCGTGTCCCGGCGGCTGTGTGAACGGCCCGGCGATGACGGAGGAGGTGGCGACGCCGCTGGAAGCGATTTTCGCGACGGATGAAATTGCGCCCATCCGCACGAGCGCCACACGGTGCTTTACGCACTGCGGGGGTTCCAACTATCCTGCCGCGCCGGTGCCGCGTCTGGACGTGGATGCGACGATGATCACGGCCGCGCTCGCGCGTGTGGGCAAGTTCACGAAGGCGGACGAACTCAACTGCGGCGCCTGCGGTTACAACAGCTGCCGCGATTTCGCGCGCGCCCTGCTCGAAGGCAAGGCCGAGGAGGCGATGTGCCACAATTTCCTCCGCCAGAACTTCCAGCGCACGTCGAATGCGCTTATTCGCTACATTCCCGCCGCCGTGGTGATCGTGGACGGTACACGCGCCATCACGGAGTGCAACCGCAATTTCGCCGAACTCGTGGGCGCTGTCGAGGTCTATGAGGCGTTGGGTAACTTGAACGCGATTCTCGTGGACGAGTATCTGGCCGATTTCGGCGATCTCTTTACGGCCGCGCTTGAACACGGTAGCGAGATTGAGAAGTTCAACCAGCATCTTGGCGACCGGATTGTGAACATCTCCGTCTTCTCAATCGCGAAGGGGAAGTTCGCCGGCGCCGTCATCCAGGACGTCACGAAGAGCGAACTCCATCGCGAGCAGATCGCGGAACGGGCGCGGGAAATCATCAGCAAGAACGTCATCACCGTCCAGCAGGTGGCGCGGCTCTTCGGCGAACACATCGCCGAGTCGGAGATTCTGCTCAATGAGATCGCGGGGTCGTATCAGTCGCAGACGAAAGCCGAAAGTCATGGCTTCATGAGAAGCGGGGGCTTCAATTGACGGACGACCTGTTTATCGAGATGGAGGCCACCCAGTTCACGAAGACGGGGCAGGCCGCCTGTGGCGACGACATCAAACTGCTGACGATCGAGAAAGAGAACCGTTCGCTGGCCGTGCTGTCGGATGGTCTTGGATCGGGCATCAAGGCGAACGTCCTCGCGACGATGACGACGACGATGGCGCTCCGCTTCATGCGTTCCAACATCGATCTGCTGCAATCCGTGGAAATCATCATGGATTCGCTGCCCGTCTGCGAAGTCCGCAAGATCAGCTATGCCACGTTCTCGATGTTCGACTACATTCTCGGCGGCCGCGCTAAAATCGTCGAGATGGGAAACCCCGCCTACGTGCACTTGCGCGGCGTGGACGAAGTGGTACCGGTGAAAGACCGTTCCGTCGTGTCCGAACACTGGCCGGACCGTGAGGTGCGCGAGGTGGAGACGGACGTCCGCCCCGGCGATCGTATCATCTTCTGTTCTGACGGTGTGACGCAAAGCGGCCTTGGCATGGGGCGTCTCTTCAAGTTCGGTTGGCGCCGTAGCGGGATGTTGGCGTTCGCCCAGGAACAGATTTCCGGCGAGCCGGACATTTCGGCCGCCGATCTCGCCCGGCGGATTGCGTGCTTTGCGCGTAACATCACGCCCGACTTCTGCAAGGACGACATCAGCTGCCTAGTCATCTATTTCCGCCACCCGCGCGTGCTGCGCATTCTCACGGGGCCGCCCTATTACAAGGAGCACGACGCCGAATTTGCCCGCCAGGCGAATCTGGGCGAAGAGCACGTGGTGGTCTGCGGTGGTACAACGGCGAACATTCTTGAACGCGAACTCGGTACGCGCGTTAAGATCGACATGCGGGCCATACGCAACGCGGGCGGATTGCCACCGAGCGGACTCATGCCGGGCGTGGGACTCTGCACGGAGGGTATTCTCACGCTCTCGCGCGTCTGCAAGGCGCTGGAAGAGCGGCAGTATCCAGAGAGTCTGCCAATGGCCGCGCGTCAGATTTTCGAGCGGATTCTAAACCACGACCGCATCGAGTTCGTAATCGGCACGAAGGTGAATGAGTCGCATCAGGATCCGAACATCCCGCAGGATCTCGAACTGCGCCGCAGCGTGTTCAAGCGCATGGAGACCGCGCTGGAAAAGAACTACCGGAAGATCGTCACGGTGAACTACTATTGACGCGCGGGGCGGCCGTGGACGCGGGAATCGAGCGGCGTCAGATACGGTGAACGGCCACGCATTCGGGGCGACTAAAATTCTTTGATTCAGGGCGTTGACAGTGCCGCGATAAAAGAGTATACTACACCCTGTTTTCGGCGATTCGGAGCGTAGCGCAGTCTGGTAGCGCGTTTGGTTCGGGACCAAAAGGCCGAGGGTTCAAATCCCTCCGCTCCGACCATTTGAAGTAGGCAAGGCGTCGCAATTCCATTTTCCGGCGGAGTAGGTACTTCGGCGGGTACAACAGGAGATAATAAACAATGGCTATCAAGGTTGGCATTAACGGCTTCGGCCGTATCGGCCGCATGGTTTTCCGCGCGGCGGTTGAGAACTTCGCGAACGACATCGAGATCGTCGGTATCAACGACCTGCTCGATCCGGACTATCTCGCCTATATGCTGAAGTACGATTCCGTCCACGGCATCTTCAAGCACGAGATTTCCGTTGACGCGAACACGCTCGTCGTCGATGGCAAGAAGATTCGTCTGACGGCCGAGAAGGATCCCGCCAACCTGAAGTGGAACGAAGTCGGCGCCGATGTCGTCGTCGAATCCACGGGTCTTTTCCTCACGGACGAGAAGGCGCGTGCCCACATCACCGCCGGTGCCAAGAAGGTCGTCATGTCCGCGCCGTCCAAGGACGCGACGCCGATGTTCGTCTATGGCGTGAACGACAAGACGTACGCGGGTCAGGACATCATCTCCAATGCGTCCTGCACCACGAACTGCCTGGCGCCGCTCTCCAAAGTCATCCACGAAGCGTTCGGCATCAAGCGTGGTCTCATGACGACGGTTCACGCCGCCACGGCGACGCAGAAGACGGTCGACGGCCCGTCCAAGAAGGACTGGCGCGGCGGTCGCGGCATCCTCGAGAACATCATCCCGTCCTCCACGGGCGCGGCCAAGGCCGTCGGCAAGGTTCTCCCGTCCCTCAACGGCAAGCTCACGGGTATCTCCATGCGCGTGCCGACGTCCGACGTCTCCGTTGTCGACCTGACGGCCGAGCTTGAGAAGGAAGCGACGATTGACGAAATCAAGGCCGCCGTCAAGAAGGCCGCCGAAGGCGAACTCAAGGGCATCCTCGGCTACACGGAAGACGCGGTCGTCTCCACCGATTTCCGCGGCGATTCCCGCACGTCGATCTTCGATGCGGACAAGAGCATGGCGCTCGACGGCACGTTTGTCAAGCTCATCTCCTGGTACGACAACGAGTGGGGCTATTCCAACAAGGTCCTCGAGATGGTTCGCGTCATTGCGAAGTAATCTTGTGGCTTTGGAAAGTCCAGAAAAAGGGAAGCGCGAAATCGCGCTTCCCTTTTTTCGTCCCAAAAGTTCTCCATTCGATCAATCTTGGGTATTGACGCAATAGCACATTTTCGGTAAAATAATCACCAATTTTCCGCGAAGGAAGAAGAAAAGGAAGTGGCCGGTGAACGACAACGACGTGATTCAGCGTTTGATAGAACTTCAGGATATTGACGGGCAGATTCGTGAGCTTCAGCAGGAGGCTAAGGATATTCCCGTACGCAAAGCGCAAGAGAATGCGCGGCTGTCGGGGGTGAATGCCGCGTTGCAGATTGCTAAAGACCAGTTGGACGCCCAGAAGAAGCGGATCAAGGACGAAGAGGCGGAGGCCGAGGGTCTTCGTGCAAAAATTCAGGAGATGAAAATCGCACAGGCGACTCTCCAATCCAACAAAGAGTTGCAGCAGTCGGTTGCCCGTATTGAGGATTTGGAGCGGGATGCCAACGCCGCCGAAGAACGCGCCCTTGCGTTGCAGGAAGAATTGCCTTCCCTCGTGGCTCATGTGGCCACGGCGCAGACAAAGGTGGACGCGGAGAAGGGTGGTGTCGATGGATTGGTTGACGAACTCGACGCGCGGTTGAAGGACGTTCAGGCGCATTTGGCTGAGTTGGAGCAGGAACGTGCCACGAAAGTCGCCGGCGTCGATCCCCGTTCGCGTCTCATCTACGAACGGCTTTACACGAAGCGCTGGCCCGTGATTGTGACGTTGAACGAGGACGGCGTGTGCGAAGGTTGCCATATGAAGCAGCCGCCGTACGTGGCGCAGAAAGTCCAGCATCACGACGGCATCGTCACGTGCACGATGTGCGGACGTATCGTCTACCGCGATCTTTGATAATTTCCGATGGTTTCGTGCGTGTGACCGGTCGCGCCCGCAAGGGTGAGGAAAGTCCGGACTCCGCAGGGCAGAGGACTCGGTCGTCAAGGCCGGGAGCGCGGTGGCAAGCGCCGCGGATGGAAAGCGTCACAGAGAATAGACCGCCCCGCAAGGGGCAAGGGTGAAAGGGTGGTGTAAGAGACCACCGGGGTTGAGACGAAAGTCCGCCCGCAGGACAAGCCCTCCTCGGAGCAAGATCAAATAGGGGATTGAACGGACGGCCCGTCCGGTTCGCGTCCGCAAGGTCGCGGTGAAGTCCCGGGTTGATTGCGTTAGATGAATGATCGGAGCGAACCGTCGTCTGATGTCGCAAGACTTCGGGCGGCGGAACGTGAACAGAATCTGGCTTATTCGCCGCACGGAACCATCGGTTTCTTTTTTCCTAGAAGGGTTTGAATAGATGAGCCGCGTAATTGCCATTGACGGCCCGAGTGGTTCGGGTAAAAGTTCGACGTCCCGCCGTGTGGGCGAACGGTTGGGATTCCTCCACGTGGATTCGGGGGCGCTCTACCGTATTATGACATGGCAGTGTCTTCTGCGTGGCGTGGATACCACGAATTCTGATGCCGTGGCGGCCTGTGCGAAGGAGATTGCCCTCGATTGCAGTCCCGAGCATGGCGCAATTGTCTATCGTGTGGATGGTGAACTTCCCGGCAACCGCATTCGGACGCCGGATGTCAATGCCCACGCTTCCGAAGTCGCTACGGTCAAGGCCGTACGTGATTGCGTCACCGCCCTGTTGCGCGGCTTGACGCAGTATGGCGATTTGGTGGTCGAGGGACGTGATATCACGACGGCCGTTTTCCCCGATACGCCCGC
This sequence comes from uncultured Lentisphaeraceae bacterium, assembly GCA_964482645.1. Lineage (GTDB taxonomy): Bacteria > Verrucomicrobiota > Kiritimatiellia > RFP12 > UBA1067 > RUG572. Next base: position 9,873 of record CAYZYQ010000091.1, read on the forward strand.
GCGGTTCTATCTTACGGCTTCGGCCGAGGCGCGTGCGCGTCGCCGCCAGTTGGAGGAAATTTCCAAGGGCATCGCCAATCAAAGTGCCGAGGCCGTCAAAGCCTCCTTGCTGGCTCGTGATAAAATCGATTCGACGCGGCGCTACGCACCGTTGCGGAAAGCCGACGGCGTGTTTGAAATCGACTCCACGGATTTGACGCTCGATCAGGTGGTTGCGACGATTCTCGACGCTTTACCGGACGACTGGAAATGACGGCGGGTGACGTATGGTTCGCCCGGACGGCTTCGGCTGACGGGGTTGTTTTTGATTTCGGCGGTGTCTTGACGGTTTCGCCCGTTGGAGACTGGCCGCTTTATCCGTTCTGTGCGGAACGCGGGGTCGACCGTGCCGCGATGGATGCAGGTTGGACGCGCTACCGCCATTTGTGGGATGGCGGGTTCATCACGTTCGCGGAGATGTACCAGCGGATCTTTGCCGACGCAGGGCAGACGCTGGTCGCATCCGATTTGGACACGCTTTGGCACCTCGATGCCGAGGCGTGGATTCAGACGCCGCGCACCGATTCACTTGCATTGATGCGCCGTGTGAAAGCGGCGGGCAAGAAAATCGGCATTCTTACGAATATGTCGCCCGACTTCTATGAGCGTCTTTTCGTGCCGCGCATGACCGCCTATCGGGAACTTGCGGACGCCGAGGTCGTTTCTGGGCTTGAGCATCTCTACAAACCCGAGAAGCCCATCTACGATTTGATGGCACAACGCTTGGGATTGCCCGCCGCTCGGTTGCTTTTTTTCGACGACACGCAGAAGAACGTGGATGCCGCCCGCGCCTATGGTTGGCAGGCCGAGCGCTACGCTTGAGTAAATACTAGACTTGTGCAGGAGGGGGGGATTATGCGAAAATGATGGGAACATCAGCATTCAAATGAAGGACGTGTAATATGCGAATGGCAAGAACGGTTTTCTGTCTGGGCGCGTTGTGCGCCGTGTTGGGCGCGTGTGCGGCGCGGAACGCGCCGTGGCCGAAGGAGAGGGCGTGGGAATGGTACAATGCCCAGCCGTGGATTCGCGGGTGCAACTACATGCCCGCGAGCGCGGCGAACCGCGTCGACCAGTGGCAGGAACTCGGCAGCGAGGAGCGTTTTGCCGAAGTCGAGCGCGAACTCGCCCTTGCGGAAAAGATCGGATTCAACACCTTGCGCATCATCGTCGAGACGCAGGGGTTCGGTGTGTGGCTCGCGGAACACGACGGTTTCATGGCGCGGTTCGAGCGGATGCTGTCCATCATGCAGAAGCACGGTCTCCGCG
>CAYZYQ010000092.1:0-10582 GCA_964482645.1 uncultured Lentisphaeraceae bacterium
ACGTTCGCGGTCGACAGTGCGCTGATCGACAACTTCCACACCTACACGCTGACGAGCGAAATCGTCCTTGTGCCGCAGGAAATCCAGGCTTCGGCCTCGGCGGCGGCGGGTTCAGACAAGGTGACGATGCGCCTCGTAAAGGATACTCTCTATAAAATCCAAGGGCTGAAGACCGACGCCGTGGGTGACATGTTGCAGACTCAAGATGCATCTGCCCCCCACCGCGAGTTCTTTACCGCGAAGGTTGACGGCGACGTACAATTGACGTGCGCTAGTGTTGGTGGACAAATTGTTTACCAAATTTGGAATGTGGGCGAAGTGTCTTTCACCGAGCCGGAATTACGTGTAAAAGAGAACATCGGTAGTGTTGTTGTGAAGGTTGCCCGTAAGAACGGCACGTCTGGCGCGGTCACAGTCCAACCATATATCGACGAGGAGCGGACAACGCTTTACACGATTGACGGCGATGGAGTCAAAAGTCCGCGCTTTACGTGCGATTTGCAACCGCTTACATGGACGGAAGGCGAGTCTGAAGACAAAGAGATAAACGTTGTAATCGTCGACGACAACGTATTCGATGGTACGGGCACCTTGGTTCTCAACCTGCGTTGTGCGGATGGCGTGGCGGAAGTGTCGAAGACATCCTATACGTTAATGGTGGATGACAACGACAAACAGACTGCCGGAAAAGTTGCGTTCGTAGGCGTTGAACCGTACTACGCAAAGGCGAAGACGATCTACGCAAAAGCAGGAACGACGGCGACGGTGAAAGTCGGACGCATCCAGGGTGGAGATGGCCCAGTAACGGTACGCGTCCAGACAAATCCGTCGACGGTACTTGGGGGCGACGTGTCTGAGAACGGTGTCCTCGCATGGGGAAATCGTAATGCCGCAATAAAAACTGTGACCGTGGACGGTCTCGTGGCAGGCAGGACGACGACGCTTTCGCTCGTGGAACCAACATCCGGTCTAAAAACCCTCTCCGCCTCGAACACGGTGAAGATCGTCGCCGTGGCGGCGGACGCGCCTGAGTTCGCGGCATCGACCGCGCAGACCGCCGCTACGCGCTACGTGGCGTTTTCGAACGCCTATCCCGTGGTGTCCGTCCCCGACGGGACGACGAAACTGACGTTCACGAAGCTCTCCGGTACGCTCCCAGCCGGCCTCAAGGCGACGTGGGATCCGATTGCGGACGCACTTGTGATTCAAGGTGTCCCGACAGCAAAAGCTGGCATCTACACGCCCGTCTACCAGGTGAAAGCGGGCAGGAAAGCGGGTTTGACGCTCGCGCTTACGATTATGGTACAGGACTTAACGAAGCCAGATACGGCGGACGGAGAGGCGTTGAATCCCGCACTTGCGAAGACGCGGACTTTCAATAATATCCCGCTCTACGACACCCCCAGTACGAACCGTATGGTGGGAACGCTCAAGCTCACTATGCCGGCGAACGGACGGCTGAGCGCAAAGTTGCTGACAGCCGACGGAACGACATCGTTCTCCACGCGTAATTGGTCAAAGATTGATGGCGAAGGAGTCGTGTATGCGCTTTTGGTGGCACGTAAATCCAAATACAATATAGAAATCGCGGCATGGCCTGACGGCATGGTTTCCATCGTAGCGATGTCAGGTTCGGGGACTAATTTCGTCGGCATGACGAGTGGACGCATCTGGTCTAAATCTGATTCGGCAAAGAATTGGCGTGGACGTTACACGGTCGCACTACGTAATGTGACGAAAACGGTGGCTGATATGCTGACAGTAGTACCGCTCGGGCATGGTTACCTAACACTGAAGATGACGTCGCCAAGTGCATACAACGCGGGAACGATGGTATGGGCTGGCCATTTGCCCAATGGCACGGTTTTGTCCGGTCGTGCGACACTTGAACGTGACGACGATGGCCACTGTGAGGCCTATTTGCCAGTCTTTACCCGTACTAGACAGGATGTTCTATCAGCATCCCTGAAAATTACCGCTGGTGCGGCGGGCGAGGTGGAAGCGGCCAATCCCTGTCAGGCTGTTTCTACTACAAGTGAAGCCTACTTCACGCACTCTGATGCGGCAATAACCTATCAAATTGACTTTGATGTCTATGGAGGTGGTTACGGCACGACGTTTGATTTTGGGGCGTACTACAGTGATAATTACTCTATGATAACCCCGGAAATTATATTCGACGTATCTGGTTTGAATGAATTTCTGTCCATAGGTACGCCACAACCAATTGAACCAATCGGGATTTTGATTGGTCAGTCATCACTCAAGATCGAACGAAACAATCCCGTCAAGGCTCGTCTCTCTTTCAATCGATCAACAGGCGTCGTTTCGGGCACATTCAAGTTCCCGTATGCGCGAACAAATGGAAAATCCGCTACAATAACGGCAACGTATCGCGGCGTAATGTTGATTGGCTGGGGATCGGATTGTGGGTGCGGAGACTCGTCCGGCCTTGGCGATGACGTAAAGTTGCCATTTGTGAGCGGAGCGTTTTGGGTAACGGACAAAGTCAAGCTTCCGTCGGGCAAATCTGTTAGTGTAAAAAATGGCGGTGCGATGGAAATCGGTCAAATTCCACAGGTTGAAAACTAAACTTTCGCGCACTAGACACATCATTAAAGGCTATTTAAGATGAAGGATATATCGTTGAGAGATTGTCGTACGACATTTTATAGCCCCTAGGACGATAGAAATGAATATTACGGTCATATCACCCAGCCATGTAGTCTTATGGCGGAACACCGTCGGGAGATGAGATCGGTGCGATGTTTCCGTAACAGTCCGTACACCTCGCATACGAGGTGTACGGACACTGTCTGCTATTAATGAAGGTTGACGAATTTAAATCATTTTTGATTGGCGTTGCAACCTCCGCGCGAATCTGTTAGAATCTGCGAAATCTCGGAGCGATCGGCGGCGCAGATGGCGCGTGACGATTGTTTCGATGATGTTCCACCGTGAAATAAGGAGTCAAAATGAAGAAAATTCTTTTTGCGACAACAATGGCAATCGGGTTGTTGGCGAACGCAGAATGCATTTGGAGCTGGTGGGTGGGGGCACCGTCCGAAAATTCTACCAAGGACGTGAAAGGTGCGGCATTGGGTTTGGCATCTGAGGTGAAGAGCATTAACGGGTCGCAGGTTTCCGTCTGCTACAACAAGGCGGACGAGGTGAAGAGCGGCGCACAGGTGGCCATCGGATTCAATAGTGCCGAGACCGTTCATAACGGGTGTCAGGTGGCATTTTTGAACAACGCCAAAAGTGCATCGCTGCAGATTGGACTTCTCTGCGTCAATGAAACCGGCTTTCTGCCCGCGTTTGTGTTTTTCAATTTTGACTCGTCGATGTTTGGCTCGAAGAAAGCCTCCGCGAACGCATGTACGAATAGTCCGGCTTGTCAGTCTCCGACGCGCTGACACCTCATCAGCTATCGAGGTGTTTCAACAGCCTATCCGCCCTTGGCCACGTGATGACCAAGGGCGTTTTTTTTTTCTTTTGCTCTCGATTCATTTTCATTTTTGATTGACCATGTCTTCAATTCAATTTCGTCCGCAACGTAATCTCATATTGTCGAAGTCCTCAATACATCGGAGTAGAAGATACACAAGTAAAAAAGGAAGAGTACTAAAGCGAAACGTCAAGGACGGAGTTCCGTCCTTGACGTTTCGTTTTAGTTTTATTCGGCGATACGCTTTTTTATCAGGAGTTATATCAGAAGTAATCAGCGATTCGATACAGGCGATTCTGTGGAAACGCCCGAAGTCGGGCGTCACTCGTCCGTCGGAGCGCCCCAGTCATCCGCCCACCAGTCCTCGTCGCCTCGGTCGACGCCAAGGAGGTTGAACGGCACGGACCACGTCCACTTGCGCGACACGCTGCGCTTCGTGTCGGGATCAGTGTCCTTCCACGAGAGCGCTTTCGTGGCCGCGCCGGCCGCGACCACCTCGTCCGACAACGGCGCGTCCGCGCTGCGGGAAAGCAGCAGCACGCCGTTGTGCTTGAAGCTCGTCACTTCCTTCTGCGCCGTCCCGTCTTCGTTTTCGCTCCAAACGGAGAAGGAACCCGTCACGATTCCCGTCGCCCGCGTGAACTTCACCTGGACGTTGCAGGGGTTGACGCTTGCGGACAGGTCGGTCAATTTGCCTGACTTGACAAGCGCTTTCTTCGCCGTCGAGAACGCATTCCCCACCAGATCGACAACAGTCCCGTTCGGACTGACCTCGTTCGACGCGACGTAGCCGCTCGCGAACGCCGCCGCCGGCAACTCTTCCGTCGCCGTCTCGACCGAGAAGTCCCGCGACAGGTAGTGGGTCTGCAGATTCACGATCTTGTCGTACCAGCCACCGACTGGGGCAAGTTCAAGGGCAAACCCACCATCCCCGTCGTACGTCGCCGCCGCGTTGTCGTTGTTCCAAACGAGCAGCGCGGAGGAGTCCACGACGACGCGGCGTCCGGAACCGTCCAAGCCGTCGGCGCCCTCGACGGCGTAGAGGCGCAGAGTCCCGCCGAAGCAGTACGGCGACTTCGCGAGGAAGAGCGGCACATACAGAACAAGACCGTTCGCGGAGTCCACACTCTTCATCACGCCGCAGGCCTTTGGCGAAAGGGAGACTTTCGTCGTGCCGTCGGCCAAAATGCCCGCGACCTTCACGCCGCCCTTGTTGTCGACCGTCAGCGTCAGGTAACCGTTGCCCGCCGGGATGCCATCGGCAGAGGTCACGCCCTCCGGCACGAGCGCGACGGTGTAGTAGCCCGCGAAGTTCGTGACGGCGTCAAGATAGTCTTGGACTTTCGCATTCTGCCGGTCAAGCGTTCCGACATAGCGAATTCCCTCCTGTACGCCCTTGTTGTTGGCGTCCGGCACGTTCATTTCCAGTTCCGCCGTCGCGCCGGCGTTCAGCCAGTCCCCCTCGACGTCCGTCCGACCGGCGTTCACCGTGACGACGAGCGTGTTCGTGTACGCGACGCCCGCCACTTTCTGAATCTGCGTGAGCGTACGGATGCGCACCGAGGCGTCGTCCTCCGTCTTGTCCCAGCCCTTGGCCGAAAACGTGTATGTCTTGCCGCCGATCGCCACCTTCGCGGAGAGCGCGGGCGTCGCCGCCGTGGACGCGGTGAACGTGACGGAGGCGAGGGCGGGAAGCCCGTTCGTCAACGCCGAGCCGTCCTCCGCCAACACACCGTAGAACGTTCCCGTCTCCAGCGGAACGCTTTCCGTCTTGACCGTGGCGCGTTTCGGCGCGGCCGCCGCGTAGACGGACTCGACCGTCGCACCGGCCTTCGCCGTCTCCGTGACCGTGACCGTGCACGTCGTCGCGCCGGAGAACGCCGCCGCATACTCGTCCGCCGCGAGTTCATCTTCCTCAAGCGCGCGCAGTTCAACGCCGAACGTCTTGTTGCCGCCCCAGACGGATACGAGATCGGGAATCAACTTGACCGTAATCGTCTTCGCCTTGTTGTCGCCGTCGGCCCAATCCAAGACGCCGTTCTGCGCAACATAGTCCGTGCCCGGCACCGCCGTTCCCGCCACCGTACCGTACATCACGCGCACCCGGCCGTCCTTGGCCGTGCGGTTCACGGCGATGGACACCGACGCCGCGTTGTCCTTGACCGACACGGCCGTCTTGGCGAACTTGACCGCCCCGACGTTCGCATAGCGGCCGACCAGCGAATAGGCCCCGCCCATCGGATTTTCGGCGTTTGCATGGTGGACGACGAGGTAGTACTTCGTCTTTGCCGTCGGCAACACGAGATGCGTGACTTCCCTTACACCACGCGCAAACATGCCGTCGGGACAGTCGGCCGTGGGCGTGGCGTTCGTGATTGTGAACACGGCATCGCCCGTCACGTCGGCCAGCGCGAAGTCGTAGTACTGCCCATCTTTCCCCGAGAAGGAGAAGTGGTCGGCCGGATCGTCCGCCCACAGCGTCCGCGCCCATGTCGCGTCCGTCGCCTTGAGCGTCATGGAGACGGCGCCCTTCGGCGTGTCGTCCTTCGGGTCGGACGTGTCGGAGTAGTTCACGTCGACGACCGTCGGCGTCGTGCCGGGCGTCACGACGACCTTCTGCGCCGTCGGCACTTTGAATCCCTTCGCCGAACTAAACTTCACCGTGTTCGTTCCAGCGACGAGCACGCTCGCGCCGGACGGATATTTCACCGATTCCGAGTTGAGCGACCACGTGGCCTCGGGAGCGCCGTGCAGATTGACGGACAAAATTCCCAGCGAAGTCCCATCCGCCGCCCACGCCACCGCGTGAACCTTGTACGCCGGATAGTCCAGTCCCGCGCCCTGCGCCACGCCCACGCGCACGTAGTACGTCGCGTTCGCCGTAGCCGCGAACGTCAACGGAGACTCGGCAGACGGATCGATGCCGCCCCGCGAAGCGACCGCAACCTCCTTCGAACCGTTCAACGTGAAGACCTCCGCCACCAGCGTGTTGCCCGTGGCCTCGGCCGCGCCCTTCGTCGCCCGCAGGGCGTACGTGAGGCCCTTGCGGCCGCCGATCATGAACACGTCCACCCAGTCCGTACGCCCCAGCAGATGCGGGCCGTGGCCATCAACGTCCACCGCCTCCGGCCGGTCGTCAGCTGTCGCCGGGAGCGGCGACAGCGCCGTCGCGCCGCCCGCCGTGTCGTCCGCAGGATCCCACTCGTCCGGATCGCCCGCGACGGCCGTCGCGTCGGAAACCTTCACCGTCACCGGCAGATACGCCGGCGTTTCGACGAACATGTCGTCCAGATTCTGGCAGACGCCCACGTAGTGCGTCCCCGCCGACGTCGCCTCGAACGCGCAGCGGACGTTCATCGTCCCGCCGTCGCCCGTGTTCTCCGCGAGAACGTTCCCCTTCGCGTCGTACACGCGCATGAGGAGGTTCGTCGCCGCGTCCGCCGTCTCGCAGACGAACCGCTGCCCCTTCACCGCCTCGAACGCGAACAGGCCTTCGTCGATAATCTCGTCGTAGGCATCGTTTTTCTTCAAGTTGGCCATATAGCCGGACTCGACCGTGCTCGTCCAGTTATTGGCCGCATTCAGCGTCTGTGGTACGTGTTTATCAAAATTCCGCGTCGGAAACTGACGATACGATAACTTGTACATTGAACCTTCGGCATCTTCCGAATCGCTGAAAACGGAAATCAGATAGGAAGTCGTTTCGGACGGAACGACGTAGATGCCTGTGTTTCCAGGATCATCGTTGAACGCGGGATCGGTGGAAATCTCGGCATCAGGCTGCTCGTCTTCATCGCTGTTGCCGCCAATGGTCACATTGAGCGGACGTTCCGCCGTTCCGCCAGACGTGGCGAAGCGATAGAGCCGTCCTGCCGTCAGCTTGGTCTTGAAAAAGGTCTCCCCGCCCAATTCAAGCCGCGTTTCCATCGTCTTCTCGACTCCCGTCGGAACCAAGGAGAACGGCGTGTCTTCGCGCCCGACGGGAATCACTATACCCTGCTGAAAGTGAACGGTCACAGAAGTATCGGCCGCCCCTTCCAACTGGAAGTAGTACGTCCAACTGGAAGGGTCGCTGAACTCAGGATCTTCATCGTCAATCGTCCACTCGTCAGCGTACATGACGAGACGCGTATCCGCCCCCAGTTCGCCCACATCGCTGAAACTGGCACCCGATCCGAAAGAGTTACTGTTCTCCGGCGGATCGGCTGCTTCGGCATCAAGCGAAACGGGAGCGTTCGTCGACACCCCTGTCGTCCAGACCGTGTACGCCTGTCCACGCTTGAGCGTCGCCTTGAAGTAGTAGACGAACCGACCTGTGTTTGTCTTCTCTTCCACGTCGTATTCGTCGACGAGCCGAACAACTCGAACCGCTCCGGCCGTCGTCAAACTGACGGCATCCGCCTTGGTTTCGCAACTTCCCCTGACGGCACCAGCCGCATACGCCGACACGGTCGCGAACACAGTGCCCAACGCCACGATGTTTCGAATGTTGAACGTCATGCTGAACGCTCCTCTCCGGTTTCTGATTCCGTTTTTGCCGTCCAATCACTCAAACGTCTGTACGGAACCGATTTCCATCGCGCCGCCGCGCTTGACCGTCATGAGGCGTCCAGTCGACAGATTCTCGGCCTTGTCAGACACCCAGAACGCCCCGCTCACGAACGGCAGCTTCACGTCGCCGCCGAGTTCCGGCGTATCCTCGCACCCGCAGCCCGGCCCCCAGCCGATCAACATCACGCCCTTGTACGTCGCCGTCGTCGTGGCGGGCTTGCCGTTTGCCGTGACATAGGGCAGCTTGAACGTGCCGGACACAATTCCCGTCGAGCGGTTGAACGTCAGCTTGGCACTGTTCGGCGCACCCTTCGCGAGGGCGAGGCCATTCGCCTTGACTTCCACGGCCGCCGGCTCAAGTTCGTCGCGTAGCGTTCCAGCGTAGAACCGTCCGACGAGTCCACTCACGTCGAAGACCAGCTCGGACTTCGTGTCGGGATAGTTCTCCGTGTAGTACTCGTCCAGCTTGTACGTCGTGCCGTAGCCACCGCCGTAGACATCAAATACGACCTCGTAGTCCGTTGCCGCATCCTCATGCGTCCAATATGCCTCACAGCCGCCGAAAACCGCCTGGCAGGATTCCGCCGACGCAACCTTGTCCGCCGCGCCTTCCGCGATCTTCAGGTACGCGGACAGGACGTCCCTGCTCGACCGAGCGAACACGGGAAGGTACGTCCAGCAATCCTCGCCGTCCACGTCGCGTTCGAGGACGGCACTGCCCGACACGGCCGTGCCGTTCGGCAGCACGCCCGCCCACGTCATCTTGCCCGTGTTGACGGCACTCGACGACGTCATTTTGAGCGTAAGGTAACCATGCCCGCGCGGAGCGTCGCCGGTGTCGGAATATTCCATGACCCGCGCATGGCGCAACGCCACCGTGTACTGCCCCTTCCAGTTGGCAGCCGAATCGGACTTAGACCACTGCCGTCCGTCAATGTAGCCTGCCAGATCCACGTCTCCCGTCAGAGACGAGACGGCATAGACCACGGCAGAGCCATCTGCGTTCGCAATGACCGCCAGCGCGTACTCGGAGTTCCGCGCCGTCAGCACGGCGCCCACCGCCCCGTCCTCGTCCACGTCGGCCCAGTTGCGCGCGGAGAAGGATGTCGTACCGTCGGCCGTCGTCAATTTCGCGCTCACGCGCCCGTTCGCGGGAATCGTGACGTTGACGACGCCGGCCATGCGGTTCGTATTTTCAAGTGAGCAGAGGGAGACGTTACTGAACGTCCGCGTCTTCGCAAGCGCGGGGTTCGGCGCCGCGGTGCCGTCTGCGCCCGGCTTCGTCAAATCGACGACCGTGATCGTGAGCGCGAGCGTGAGGCCGGGCATCTTGTCCGCCGTCACCTGGTAGACAGGCGCGTAGATGCCGGCCTTCGCCGTCGGGACGCCCTGAATCACGAGCGCGTCCGCAATCGGATCCCACGCCGCCTTGAGGCCAGCAGGGAGCGTGCCGGAGAGCTTCGTGAACTTCAGTCCCTTTGTGAACGCAGGGACGGACACGACGGGATAGGCGTTCGAGAACGCCACGTAGCGCGTCGCGGTGGTCTGCGCGGCCGACGCCGCGAACTCGGGCGCGTCCGCCGCCACGACGACGATCTTCACCGTGTTGGACGAGGAGAGCGTCTTGAGCCCGCCCGTCGCGTTCGCGAGCGTAAGCGTCGTCGTACCGGCGGTGAGCCCATCCACCGTCACGCTCTTCACGTCGGTCTTGTGGTTGCCCCACGCGATGACGCCACCGTCCTCGACGTCGCCGCCCAGGTCGACCGTCGGGCTGGCCTTCACACGCACCGTCACAGGGCCGTCGCTCGCCGTCACGCGGCCAACCTTCACCGTCGCCGTTGTCCCGGCCTTCACGTAAACCGTCTTCGCCTTCGCGTAGTACGGTTCGGCGGCCACGAACGCGGCCTTGCCGGCGGACTGCTTGTCGTTGTCGTTGACGGTCAGCTCGTAGGCGGCTTCCGAGACCGCCGCCTCGCCGTCCGTCTTCCGCAGTTTCAGCACCAGGACGCCCGTGCCGTCGAAACGCTGGTCGTCGACGATGCGAACCGTGACTGTCTTGTCGCCCGTCTCGCCCTCCGCCCACGCAAGGGCGGAGAAGTCGCCGGCATACCGTTTCGCGCCGTCGCTGTCGACGAGCGTCGTCGCGTCCTCGTCCACGTAGGGCTGGACGGTGATTGCGCCGGACGATCCGTTCGCGCGGCGGACGACGATGCGGACTTCACCGACGTTCTCCTTCACCGTCCGCGACGCCTCCGTGAACGCCACCTCGCCGACGTTCCACAGCTGGTAGGCGATCTGTCCGCCCTCGTTCGCGCACGTCAGCTGCACGTCTCCGTCGACCTTGGCCGTGAAGAACTCGCAATAGGGGTCGTCGGCGTCCCGCGCCCGAAGCGCTTCGGACGAGGCGGACACGTTCAACCCCTGGATCTTATAGAGCGCGTCCTTCACAAGACGCATCGTCACGGTCTTCGAACCCTGCGGCGCGGACGCCACGGCCCGCGTCTCCTGCGGCACGAGGACGACCGCACTCGTGAGCGTATAGGGATGGAAGTTGTCGATCAGCGCGCTGTCGACCGCGAACGC
>CAYZYQ010000093.1:0-10451 GCA_964482645.1 uncultured Lentisphaeraceae bacterium
CGTTTTTATTTTTATGCGTGAAAGGCTAGACACGGCGCGTTGGAAACGATAAAATAGAGGTTCAACCGAAGGAGTAGAACGAGGTATCGACATGAAGTTTTTTGCCGTTTGCGCGTTGTTGGCCCCCGCGCTGTTCGCCGCCGCGTCCGTTGATGCGGACGCCATTCGTGCCGCCCAGGAGCAGTTCGCGCTGTTCAAGCCGGACGCCGCCCGCCGGGCGATGGCCGATTTGAAGACGAATCCGAAGTACGACTATGCGAAGCACAACGCCGCCGTGGAGGCGTTGATCGCTCGTCAGGACGACGTGCGGACGGCGTTCAAGAAGGGAACGCCCGAGCAGAAGGCCGAGGCCGTCCGCCTCGTCGAGGGCTACCGCGCCGCCATGCTCGCGAACCCTGTTCTCGACTTCGACAAGATCCTCTGCGTCCACCGCAAGATTCATAGTGCGCGCACTGCGTTCGGCGGACGGGGCAGCGGCATGACCGGGCTCAACGCCGAAAACCACATGGTCGCCCCCCGCACGGGTTTCGAGAACGAAATCGGCGTTCTCTCCAATCTGCGCGGCACGCCCACGTTCACGCCGCTCTACAAGCCGGCGGACAAGACGTCGATCGTGCGCGACATCGATCTCGACTTCGACGCCTCGCGCATCCTCTTCACCGGCTACAAGGGGACGAACAACCTTTTCGGCATCTATGAAATCTCCGCCGACTTCGCGAAGCGCACGACCGAGATGCCCTACCAGACGCCGACGCTTGTCTCTCCCGAGGACGGCCACTACGACATCCAGTGGTGGGACGCCTGCTACCTGCCGAACAAGGACCAGGTGATCATGCTCGGCACGGCCGCCTACCAGTTCCTCCCCTGCGAGGACGGCAACATGCCGATGGCCGTGGCCTACCGCGTGGACCGCAAGACGGGGGAAGTCCGCCAGCTTACCTACGAGCAGGATTCCGACTACACGCCCACGATCACGCATGACGGCCGCGTCCTCTACACGCGCTGGGAATATTCCGACCAGCCGCACTACTGGAGCCGCGTCCTCATGACGATGAATCCCGACGGCATCGGCCAGCTCGCCGTCTGGGGGTCCAACTCCTTCGTGCCGACGTTCTTCTACAGCGCGCGCACGATTCCCGGCGATTCCCACAAGATCACGATGATCGGCGGCGGCCACCACGACCGCGCCGAAGTGGGGCGTTTCTTCATCGTCGACCCCACGCTCGCCCGCGCCTATCCGTTCCGCTACGACCCGCCGGACCGCGACTGGGGTCCCGCCCGCCACACCCTCCGCATTCCCACGAAGGTCTTCCCGAAAGAGAAGACGGGCCTCGTGCATGAGTTCACGGGCTGGGGCAAGGACGTCGAGGGCGACATGGCCGACCCGTACACGATGAACCAGTTCGCGCGCGGCAAGCCCTACTTCCTCCATCCGTACCCGCTCAACGAGAAGTACCATCTCGCCGGCGTCAAGGCCGCACCCGACGCGCTCATCGGCCTCTATCTCGTCGACGTCTTCGACAATGTCGTGCGCATCGCCGAGACGCCGGACGGCCTCTACGCCGAGGCGATTCCGTTCCAGCCCCGGAAGCGTCCGCCGATCATCCCCGACCGCAGCGACCTCTCCAAGACGACGTGTTCCGTTCACATCGCGGACATCTACAACGGCCCCGGCCTTGCGGGCATTCCGCGTGGCACGGTCAAGAAGCTGCGTCTCTTCAGCTACCACTACAACTACCACAAGACGGGCGGACACTCCTCCACGGGATGGATCGCCGGTCCGAACGGTCAGCGCACGTATCAGGATCGCGTGGAATCGAGCTGGGATGTCAAGCGTCCGCTCGGCACGGTCGAAATCGAGAAGGACGGCAGCTGCTGCTTCGAGATGCCGTGCAACGTGCCCGTCTCCCTCCAGCCGCTCGACGAGAAGGGCCAGGCCGTCCAGCTGATGCGTTCCTGGATCGTCGGGATGCCGGGCGAGCGCGTGTCCTGCACGGGCTGCCACGAGGACAACCGTTCGTCCGTCCACACGAAGCGCACAATCGCCGACGAAAAGTATTTCAAGGGGCAGATCCAGAAAATCCAGCCGCTCGACAAGGACGGCGTCCGTCCGTGGGGCTTCGCCGCCGAACTCTATCCCGTCGTGCAGAAGCGCTGCCTTTCCTGCCACGGCGATCCGGCGAAGGCGCCTGTCGCGAAGTTCGACCAGGGCGGCGCCGAGCCGGTCAAGGTCGAGCAGTTCACGAAGTACAAACTGTCCGGCCGCCGTCTGTCGATGGAAACGCCCGAGGCCGCCTATCGGATGCTCCACCCGTACATCCACCGTCCCGGACCTGAATCCGAAGAGACGATGCTGCCGCAGATGGACTACCACGCCTCCACGAGCCCGCTCGTCCAGATGCTCCGCAAGGGCCACAAGGGCGTCGAGCTCACCGATGCGGAGTTCCTCAAGATCTACGAGTGGATCGACCTCAACTGCCCGTACATCGGCAAGTGGAATCCGCCCGCGTTCAAGGGCAAGGGCGATCCCTTCATGAAGGCCGACCAGGCCGACCAGGTGGGCCGCCGCCTGGAACTCCAGAAGAAGTACGCCCGCGTGCCGGACAACCCGGAAGCGGAATTCGACCGCCACTACGCCACCGTGACGGGCCGCGCCGTGACGGCCGTCGCGCCCAAGCCGACGTCCCAGCCGCCCGCCGCGCCGAAACTCGCGGGCTGGCCGATGAACGTCCTCCAGAGCGCGTCCGCCCAGCTCGGTGCCATCCACGAAATCGCGCCTGTGACGACGAAGACGATCGTCCTCGGCAACGGACAGTCCCTGACGTTCCGCCGCATTCCGGCGGGGCAGTTCGTGATGGGCAGCGCGACGGGCTATCCGGACGAGTGGCCGCAGGCCGTCGTGAAGATCGCCAAGCCGTTCTGGATCTCGGAAATGGAAATCCAGAACCAGCAGTACAACGTCTTCGACCCCGAACACGATTCCCGCTATCAGGACGAGTTCGGCAAAGACCACGTGTTCCCCGGCCACATCGGCAACCACCGCCGGATGCCCGTCGTGCGCGTGACGTGGACGCAGGCCCGCGCGTTCTGCGCATGGCTCTCGAAGACGTGCGGCGTGAAGGCCGACCTCCCCACCGAGGCGCAGTGGGAGTGGGCCGCCCGCGCCGGCACCGACACGCCGTTCCCGTGGGGCGGCATGGACGACGACTTCTCGAAGTTCGCGAACCTCGCCGACCGCGACACGCGCTTTCAGGTCGTCGGCTTCGACGGCGGCGGCAACATCCGCAAGCGCCACCCGTTCCGCATTGACCAGAACTATCCGCTCCACGACGAGCGCTTCATCGACGACTGGTTCAACCTGAACTTCGTCGGCCGCGCGAACTGCAACCGCTGGGGGCTGTACGACATGCACGGCAACGCGGCGGAATGGACGCGGTCCGACTACGCGCCGTATCCGTACGTGGACGGCGACGGCCGCAACGCCTGCAACCCGCAGACGAAGAAGGTCGTGCGCGGCGGGTCGTACGCCTCGCGTCCGCGCGACGCGACGAGTTCGTTCCGCCTTCCCTACGAGACGTGGCAGACTGTTTACGACGTCGGTTTCCGCGTCGTGCTGGACGCGGAATAGGCGGGCGAACACATGCGCGTCGTACGCATCCTGTCGTGCGTCCTGTGGACGCTGGCCGCCGTGTCCGGTGCGTATGCAGCCGCTGATCCGTATGCCTACAAGAAAACCGTTCAGACCCGTCGCGCCCCAGTCGCGATCACGACGAACGCGGCCGGGTGCGTGGTGGCCGACTTCGGCCGCGCGGCGTTCGGATTTCTGGAATTCGTGCCGCCCGCCGGCGTGCGCGGCGCGTACCGTGTGCGGCTTGGCGAACGGTTGACGGCCGGCGGGCGCGTGGACATGACGCCGGGCGCGACGATTCGCGCCGTCGAAGTCGAGAGCCGAATTTCGGCTGAAGGCGTTTGCCGTGTGCCGCTCGTGCCCGATCCGCGCAACACGCGCGGCGGCCGCGAGGGCGGGGCGATCGCGATTCCGCCGGAACATGGCGTGGTGATGCCGTTTCGTTACGCGGAAGTCGTGTCCGCGCCGTTCCCCGTGACGCCGTCCGTCGTGCGTCAGGTCATCGTCCACTACCCGATGGATCTTACGGCCTCTTCCTTCACGTGCAGCAATCCCGACCTCGTGAAAATCTACGACTTCTGCAAGTACTCGATTTTCGCGACGTCCTTCGCGGGTCTCTACGTGGACGGCGACCGCGAGCGCATTCCCTACGAGGCCGATGCCTACCTGAACCAGCTCGGCGAATATGTCGTTCACGCGGACTACTCGCTTGCCCGCGCCAGTCACGAATATCTGATGGCTCATCCCACGTGGCCGACGGAATGGAAACAGCATTCCATCAAGATGGCGTGGGCGGACTGGATGTGGAGCGGCGACACGCGCTCGGCGGCGAAGTGCTACGACAGGCTTCGCGACGAGAAACTTCTGCTGAACTTCGCCCGCCCGTCCGACGGTCTCCTCCTCACGGGCGGTGAACGTCTGCGCAACAGTCTGACGAATCGCGTCGGCGCGGCCGATATCGTCGACTGGCCGCCCGCCGAACGCGACGGCTTCGTCTTCACCGACGTCAACGCCGTTGTCAACGCCTTCCACTACCGCAACTTGCTGGAAATGGCCGACCTGGCGCGGGCGCTGGGCAAGGCGTCCGACGCCGAGGCGTTCACGGCGCGGGCGCGGCGCGTCCACGCGGCGTTCAACGCCGTGTTCTTCGACACCGGGCGCGGCGTCTACCGCGATGGCGAGGGGACGGATCACGCCTCGCTCCACGCGAACGTTGCCGCACTGGCGTTCGGTCTTGTGCCGCCCGCGCACCGCGCCTCCGTGGCGGCGTTCTGCGCCGCGCGCGGCATGGCCTGTAGTGTCTATTTCGCGCAGTATCTGCTGGAGGCGCTCTTCGAGGCGGACGAGGCGGACGCGGCCATCCGGCTCATGACGTCGGGCGGCGACCGCAGCTGGCTGGGGATGCTTGACCAGGGGGCGACGATGACGATGGAGGCCTGGGCCGTCAAGTACAAGCCGAACCTCGATCTCAACCACGCCTGGGGCGCCGCGCCGCTCAACGTGGTTTCCCGCTACGTCCTGGGCGTGACGCCGCTTGAACCCGGTTTCAGGAAGATTCGCATTCGTCCGCAGATCGGATCGCTGGTGCGCGTCGCGGGGCGCGTCCCGACGGCGCAGGGCCCCGTGGACGTCGCCGTTGCGCACGGCACGCTGACGGTGACGACGCCCGCGCCGGCGCGAATCGAATTCGCGGGCGTCGTGCGCGACGTGCCCGCCGGACGGCATGAAATCGCCGCGTCGAAACCGTCGGCGACGGTTGAACGGCGCTGGCCGCTCGCGGGGACGTTCGCCGAACTGAACGGAGGATGCCCGTTCCATGCGTCCGATTCGCGCGGGGAGGGGCTGGACACGAACAAGGTCTCCTTTGTGGTTGACGGTGGCCGGCCGGTGTTGCGGCTTCGCGACGGCGGCGTCTGCCGGGTGAACGACGATCCGCGCTACGATCTCGTGCCGGGGCTGAGGCTGTCGTGCCGCGTGAAGTTCGACACGCTGGATCCGGCGCCGGGGCATGGCTGGCAGACGGTTGTCGGCAAGGGGCATATTATGTCGCGGGGGGCGTTTCTACTGCGCGTCAACCCGTCCGCCGAAGACGGCCGTTTTGGGTTCTTCCTCAACTTCGGCGACCGGCCCGAGCCGCGCGTCGTCTCGAAGGCGCCGGTCAAGGCGGGCGTGTGGTACGACCTTGCGACCGGCTGGGACGGCACGAACGCCTGGCTGACCGTGAACGGCGAAACGACACGTGTGCGGCGGACGGGACCTGTTTCCGGTTGCCTGGCGCCGCTGGTCGTGGGCGCGTTCGATGGGTGTCTGTCCGACTTTTCGATTTCGTCTTCCGTGCCGTCGACGCCGCCGGACGCCGCCGAAACGCATTTGGCGCAGGTGTTCCGTCTTGCGGGCGCGGTGACGTTTGACGAACTGCCGTCGGGCGAGACGACGCTGCTATCGCGCCCGAATGAATTTCTCCTGCGCTACGACGTGCGGAAGGGCGATCCGCCGGGGCAGGGCTATTTCGGTTTCTGGGTCTTTTTGAACGGCGGATGGGAGCCGCGCACGTCCGTCACGCTGCCGATTGAGCTTGGCCGTCGCTACAACGTCGCCGCGTCGTGGGATGGTCTTGCGACGTCGCTGCACGTCGACGGTTTGTGCGACACGCAGACGCGGTCCGGTCGTGTCGTGCCGAGCGCGGTGCCGATGCGGAAGGGCGCGTTCAAGGGACGGATTGACGACGTGTCCGTTCGCGTCCAGAAGATTGCGCGGTTGCAGCTGGACGATTGCCGGACGGTTGAGCTTCTGCCCCGCGCGGGGCGGAACGTGACGTTGAAGGGCGCGTTGTCCGTGAACGGGTCGCTGCCCGTCTCGAACGCGCACGTCGTCGTGCAGACGCCGCCGGGCGTGTCGGTCGTGCCGGCCGCGTTCGATTTGCCGGCGCTCGATCTGGGCGGCCGCCATCCGTTCACGCTCGTGGTCGAGCCGGGGACGAACCGCGTGTTCGACGTCTGCTTGAAGGCCACGGCGTCGGACGGGTATGAGCTGGGGACGTTCAACCAGAATGTCGTTGTAATGCCGGCCGAGGATCCGGACTTTTCAGCGGCGGCGTGGAATCCGCCCGTACGGCCGACGAAGACGTACCACGTGGACGCCGCGCACGGTGACGACGCGCGTGACGGCCTTTCGCCCGCGACGGCGTGGCGGACGTTCGCGCGCGCGAAGGTTCTCGTGCTGGGGCCGGGCGAACGTCTCCTGCTGCGGCGCGGATCGACGTTCAACGAGGAACTGACGCTTCGCGCGAAGGGCGCGGCCGACAACTGGGCGGAGATCGGCGCGTACGGCGAAGGGGCGCGGCCGACGATTCGCCGCAACCGGTTCATCGGCGATCGCTGTGCGCGGATTTTCAGCGACGGGCATCTCGTCGTGCGCGACTTGGTCGTCTGCAACGCGGGGAAGGGGCTGGGCGTCGAATGTTCGCCGACAAACGCGGGCGGGCTGCTTGTCGAGCGCTGCCTGGCGCATCACATCGAGGGGCTGTACCGATTCAACGCGCACGGCATTCCCGAGTGGCGCGACCATCCCGGCCCGTTGCATGGGCCGCGCGGCGGCATTGGCATCGGGGGCACGGTGCGTGGGGCCGTCCTGCGCGACTGCGAAATGTACCAGTGTTCGGCGGGGTTCGCCGTCGTCGGCCGCGACGTCTGCGTCCAGCGCGTCTTCTGCCACGACAACGCCTGCCACAACACGTCCCCGCATCCGTTCATGACGTCGACCGACTGCGCGTGGCTGCTCGATTCGATTTTCGACGCCTCCGGCTGGAACGCCTCGGCCGGTACGATGGGCATCATGTTGGCGCGGAACGACGGCTACGTCATCCGCAACTGCCACTTCCTCAACCAGCCGGATTCGGGATCGCACGACGAAGGCGGCGTCGACTTCGAGGCGCAGGGACAGAATTGCCTGATCGACCGCTGCACGTTCCGCAACAACGCGGGCGCGGCGATCGAGGTGCTGGGGCTTGTTGCGCCACAGGCGAAGAACACGCACATCACGCGCTCGCGTTTCGACCGCAACAACGTGGCGCTCAAGCTCGGCCCGTCGGAGATCTTCATCTGGGGCGGGACGAAGGATCCGCAGATTGTCTGTTCAAACGGCCGCATCGACGGCAACGGCTACGTGCTGCATCCAGGCGTCTGCTTCTACACGAACCAGGCTGAACGGACGCGGGCGGACTGGACGGTCACGAACAACGTGCAATACGCCTCCGCCGCCGAACTCGACCGCGCGTTGCCGTGGAACAACCCGCCGCAGGTCTCCGCCGGCGACGAAATCTGGACGGACGATCCGCGCGTTGGCCTTGCGGGCGTCTGTTCCGACGACGCGCTCCCGACGCCTGCCGCGCCGGCGGTGGCGTGGGAGTTGCTGGAAGGCCCTGGAACGGTGGCGTTTGCGGACGCGCGTTCGGCTCGGACGACGGCGACGTTCGCGCAGACGGGCGACTACCGTCTGCTGCTCAAGGCGGACGACGGCGAACACTGGCGTACGGCGCGGACGGCCGTCCACGTGCTGCCGAAGGGGGCGCGGGTCGTGCGGGCGTGGAACTTTGCGCGGAATCACGATGCGGAGGGGTGGACGTTCGAGGGACTGGGAACGACGAAGGAGTTTTTCAAGGCCGCGAAGTCGTTCTGGAGCACCTTCGCCAATCCAGTCCATCTGGTCTGTGGCGACTATTTCGTGCTGGCGATCAAGGATGCGCCGCAACCGCGCCTGTTCTCGCCGGACAATCTGGGACTGGCGTTGGATGGTACGCAATCGCTCGTGCTGCGACTTCAGAACCACACGGACTCGAAGCGTATGCGCCTCTCCTTCACAACCGAGCAGAATCCGGACTGGGCGCAGACGCGGACGTGCGCGTTCGCCGTCGTGCCGAACGACGAGGCGGACACGATCTACCGCATTCCCTTGCCGGGCACGGGCGTCGTCAAGCAGTTCCGCTTGGACTTCTCGGCGGACGGAACGCCGGTACGTGGCACGTGCCGGATCGACTATATCTGGTTCGGCCGTCTGCCGTGACGGGAAAGGGCGTGTTGGCGGTATGCGGTTTTATTGGATTGGTGCACTTCTCGGCGGGTATTGTCTGAAACGTTTCGGACCGTTCATGGCACTCCTCGGTTCGATTCTCGGATGTTGGATCGAGAGCAAGATTCGTCAGGAGACGGAGACGGGTGGAATGTCAGGATCGGCATCGCGGGCGGTGCAGGAACGAGCGTTCTTGCGGGCGTTTTCGGCGATGATGTCCAAGATGGCGAAGATGGACGGACGCATTTCCGAGGACGAAGTACGCTACTGCGAGCGCATTTTCGACCAGTTGGGACTGCGCGGCGAGAAACGTGCGTTCTGCATCCGCGTGTTTCAGACGGCGAAGTCGGACGCGAAAACGGTGTACGATTATGCGGCGGAGTTTGCACAGGCGCAGCCGGATCGGGCCGTCCGCGAAATCGTCTATGAAATCCTGTGGAATTTGGCGTGCATCGACGGGGCGTTGTCATCGCAGGAACTGGACGTCCTTGAAAACGTCGTTCGTTTCCTCAAAATCGATCCGCGAAACTTCACGTTCCAACGCTACCGACACGGTCTCGGTGACGGGCGTTCGTTCGGCGGCGGTGCGGCCGCGTATGCGTCGAATCGACCCGATCCGTACGACGTGCTGGGGTGCAGCCGATCGGATAGCGACGATGTCGTGAAAAAGGCGTATCGACAAAAAGCGAAGGAATTGCATCCGGATCTTCTGCGGCAGAAGGGGGTGTCCGACGAGTTCATGAAAACGGCGAACGAGCAGATGGCGCGGCTCAACGCCGCATGGGATGAGATTCGGCGGGAGCGTGGACTGTGAAGCGTCTGGCGTCCTTTTTCCTCGTGGCGCTGGCGTTGGGGCTGGCGCCGGGACCGGACATTCTGTTCGTTTTTTCGCAGTCGCTTGCGCAGGGTTCGCTGGCGGGGATGTTCATCACGTTGGGATTATGTACGGGGTTGTGCGTCCACGTGACGCTGGCGGCCTTGGGCGTGGCGGCAGTGCTGGAGAGGGGACCCCGTGCGTTTCAGGCGGTGACATGGTGCGGGGCCGCGTATCTCGTGTGGCTCGGCGTCGATGCGTGGCGTAGCGCGGCGGTCGTCGCGGTCGATGGTGGCGGAACGGTGTTGTCCGCCGGGCGGCTCTATCTGCGGGGGATTGTGATGAACGTCTGCAATCCCAAAGTGATTCTCTTCTTTGTTGCGCTGTTGCCGCGTTTCATCGTGCAGGAGAAAGGGCATGTGACGCGGCAGTTCCTGACGTTGGGACTGGTGTTCGCGCTGGCGACGTGGCTCGTCTTCAGCGGCGTGGCGGTGTGTGGCGGCGGATTGGCGCGGCTGCTGTCGCGTGAACCGAGCGCCACGGCGGTTCTCCAGCGTTTTTCGGCGCTCGTCCTCTTCGGACTTGCCGCCTGGATCGCCTGGATGAACCTTCGTGCGTCGCCGCCGAAAAAATAAAGATTTCTTTCTTGCGTCCTTTCGTTTTGTTGCGCCACGCGATATTACAACTTCCAATGGCTTTCTTTGAACTGTTGACGCGAAACGGCGTGGAATGATAGAATGACGGCCATGGCGAAGACACCCAAAATCCCCTACGGTCTCAAGGACTTCAAAACCATCCGCGACGAGGGCTACTACTACGTCGACAAGACGTCCTACATCCGGCGGATGGAGGAGCGTGACCGGTTCGTGTTCTTCGTGCGGCCGCGCCGCATGGGCAAGTCCCTCTTCGTCGAGACGCTGCGTCGCTACTACGACATCAACG
>CAYZYQ010000094.1:0-9943 GCA_964482645.1 uncultured Lentisphaeraceae bacterium
TCTGGGATGCCGGCGCGGACAACCCTAATTTCGTCTCCGACACCGTAGTGGTCGAGGTACAGGCCGTGCTCGGCACGGGTCTCTACCTCATCGTCGACCTGTCGGGCGGGACGAACGCCGTCTCCTACCCCGTCTCCTACTTGGGCGTTGAACCGCAGGGCGGCTGGACGGACGAGTACAAGTCGTCGAAGCTCGTCCTCCGCCGCGTTCCGGCGGGGACGTTTACGATGGGCAGCCCGGCGGGCGAACTAGGACGCAATTCGGACGAGACGCGACACGAGGTGACGATTTCCAGACCGTTCTACGTGGGCGTGTTCGAGGTGACGCAGCGGCAGTGGGAGCTGGTCATGGGTACAAGGCCAAGTTATTTCTCAAACCTTTCGTGCTACGCGACGCGACCAGTCGAGTGCGTCTCCTACGACGACATCCGCGGCTCGTCGGTGGGGGCGGGATGGCCGTCGTCGTCCGCCGTGGACGCGACGAGTTTCCTTGGTGTTCTGCGGGCGAAGACGGGACTAGGCGGCCTCGACCTTCCGACGGAGGCGCAGTGGGAGTACTCCTGCCGCGCGGGGACGACGACGGCGCTCAACAGCGGGAAGAACCTGGCAGCCACGGACAGCGACGCGAACATGAACGTGGTCGGGCGGTACTGGTACAACGGCGGTTCGGGCTACAGTTCGTCCTGCGCGACGGACGGCGGCACGGCGGAGGTCGGCTCGTACGCGCCGAACGTCTGGGGGCTGTACGATATGCACGGCAACGTGTGGGAATGGTGTCTCGACTGGTATGGAAGCCTTTCGTCGGATGCGGTGGTCGACCCTAGCGGATCGGCCTCGAGTTCGGGCCGTGTGCCGCGCGGCGGCGGCTGGTGCTACAACGCCAACTACTGCCGTTCCGCGTACCGCTACAGCTACAGCAGCCTCCCGTCGAACTGGAACTTCCACATCGGCTTCCGCCTCTGTTGCTCCGCAGGACTGCAATGACTCCGAATCCTCAAGTCGGGCGTGAAGCCACATGAAGGCCGAATGTGAGCGCAAGGCGAGCAAGCCCGCGAGCGCGGATGCGCGGCGGGCGGCGAGCCTTGCGCGGGTGGACGGAGACGGCGGAAGGGGGCTTTGACCGATGGCGCAATACAATACGTTCTACATCCCGATGGCCGACGACGGCACGAACGCCGAGCGCATGAATGCGTTTATACGTTCACACCGTGTGCTGGCCGTCCATCGGCGGGACTTCCCGGAGGGGTGGGGATTCTGCGTGGAGTGGCTGGACGGCGTCGCGTCCGCGCCGCGCTGGGACGGTTCTCCGTACGTGCGCGAGAAGGTCGACTACATGAAAACGCTCGACCCGGAGACGTTCAAGCGGTTCAGCGAATACCGTCGGCGTCGAAAGGAAATCGCGGAGGCGGACGGCGTGAAGCCTTTCGTCGTGATGACGGACGCGCAGATGGCGGAACTTGCCAAAATGGAGAGTCCGTCCCTGTCCGGCCTGCAGGGAATCGAGGGATTCGGGGAGGCGCGGGCGAAGAAGTACGGTGCGCGTCTGCTTGGGGATCGTGTTGACGAACGGAAGCCCGACTCCCCTTCTGCGGAGGGGAGTCCGTCGTGAAACGCATTGGACATCTCTTCGAGGCGGTCGTGGCGCCGTCCAACCTCGAATCCGCGTTCTGGAAGGCGAGTCGGGGCAAACGCGCACGTCCCGACCAGCGAGCGTTCGCCGCGAATCTCGACGCCGAACTGGCACGTCTCCGCGAAGGGCTGCTCGACGGTTCCTATCCCGTCGGCGACTACATGCGTTTTACGGTCTACGAGCCAAAGGAGCGCGTCATCTGCGCGGCGGCGTTCCGCGAGCGCGTTCTGCACCATGCGCTGATGAACGTCCTGGAGCCGTGGCTCGACAGGCGGCTCGTCTTCGACTCCTACGCCTGCAGGAAGGGGAAGGGCCAGTTGCGGGCGGTCTGGCGCGCGCAGGCTTTCGCCCGTTCGCGCAGGTTCTTTCTGAAATGCGACGTACGCAAGTTCTTCGATTCGATTCCACACGAGGGAATCAAGACGATGCTGGTGCGGCGGATCAAGGACCGCCGCGTCGTTTCGTGGCTGATGAAGATCGTGGACACGTACGAGACGACGCCCGGCAGGGGGCTTCCCATCGGCAACTTGACGAGTCAGCACCTGGCGAACCTCTATCTTGATCCGCTGGACCGGCTTGTCGCCGAATGGGCGGGCTGAAGTACGTGAGGTACATGGACGACTTCGTGGTCTGGTCTGACGACGGAGGTGTCCTGCGCGGCGTCCGCGACGCGGCGGCCGGGCTGCTGGACGCGGAACTGGGGCTGTCGCTCAAGTCCGAACCGTACGTCAACCGCACGTCGCACGGCATGGACTTCCTCGGAATGCGCGTCTATCCCGGACGCATCCGCGCGAACCGCGCGAGCCTTGACCGTTTCAAGCGCAAATCACGCCTCTACGACCGGCTGCTCGCCGTCGGCGCGTGGGACGAGACGACATACCAGTCGCGCATGACCGCGCTGACCGCGTTCCTGCAGTCGGCCGACACTCTGGGGTGGTGACGCAAAACCTCGGGTTCAAACCGTGTGCAACGCGGCGGCAGCTGGAACAACAACGCCAACAACTGCCGTTCCGCGAACCGCAACAACAACAACAACCCGTCGAACAGGAACAACAACATCGGCTTCCGCCTCTGTTGCTCCGCAGCACCGCAGGATTCGGAGAATCGTGCAGTCCCCGCCGCCATCCCGTTTCCGCCTCTGGGGCGGGACGAATACCTGCGCCTCGACGAAGCTGGTAGGCCGTGCGCCGAACGCCTCGTGGAGGCTTTTCCCGATTTATGGACTTCAAAGGAACGATGACATGAAACAGTCGACGAAGACATGGACAAAACTGGTTGCGGCGACGCTCGCGGCCGGAATGTTTCTCTCTATGAGAGGAGACGTGCAGACGTTTGCGTATGGAGCGAGTGCACAAGGCCGGCTTGACCTTCTGACGGGCGTCCGCATCGCGTCGGGTTCAACAGAGCGGTTGACGTATTCGCCACGCTGGGGCGATGCCTCCACGTGTGTCGTCGAAGGGGTTGGGGATGAACCATTCCATGCCGGCGTCGAAGGCGAAGTCGAATGGAAGCCCGTCGGTACGGGGGCGCATCTTCTTCGGCATACGGCGGGAGCGACGGTCTATACGGCGCAATTCACGGTGCTGGAAGATGGAATCTCCGCCCACGAGGGGATAGGCGGCACGAATGAGACGTGGGCGGCGGATAAGATTCATCTGGTCACGGCGGACGTCGTCGTGCCAAGCGGCGTGTCGTTGACGATTATGCCGGGCGCCATCGTGAAGTTCATGACGGGGACGTCGCTCAGGGTGAAGGATGACGGGAGTTGCACGGCGAAGGGCGTCGTGTTCACGCACGTCGACGACGACACGGTAGGCGGCGACGTTTTGTGCGATGGTGGCCGTGACGCCGTGCCTATGGGCGATTATGCGATTTCGGGGAGTTTGATTGATGACGATACTACGGAATACCGCTATCTTCCTCCTCAATTGCTGACGGGCAATGTTTCAGGCGACGTACGGTTGCGTGGCCATCGTACCTACATTGTCTCCAACTCGGTGACGGTGGCGAGTGGTGCAACGTTGACGATTTCAGCGGGTGCGATTTTGAAATTCAATGCGGGCTGTTCTTTGACCGTGAACGGCTCTCTTGACGTACGGGGCACTCGCGCCGCGCCCATTGTCTTTACGTCCCTGAAGGACGACGCGCACGGCGGCGACACGAACGGCGACGGCGACGCGACCGTTGCAAGCGGAGGGGATTGGGACGGCATCTGGATTGATGGCAAGGCGGACATTGCCTATGCAAAGATGATGTATTCAGGCAGTTGGAATGAGAGCGGAATCATTCAAACGACAGGAGGGGCTTTGAGCATGACGGGCTGCACGCTTGCCCATGCGCGGAACGACGGCGTCTGGAATTGGGGCGGAAGCGTCTCGGCGACGAATACTGTCTTTTTCGACACTGGATGGGCGACTGCGCCCTACCGCGGGACGCATAACGAGTTTGTGAACTGTGTGTTCTATGGCAATGATGTCGGCATCTGCTATTGGTCGCATTGGAGCGGGAAGCCGGTGTACAGGAATTGTGTCTTCTCCAATTGCGGCAAGGGCTGGTGTGAGCGGAATTCAAATTCATATGGCGATCCGCCGAATGCCGTCGAGGTGTTCAACTCCCTGTTTTGGAATCCCGTCGGAGAGGGGCTGCAGTCATGTGGCGCAGTCGGCTCCAATGGCAACATCTGGGGCGATCCGGGATTCGTCGACCCCGACAACGGCGATTTCCGTATCCTTGCCGCATCTCCGTGCGTGGACGCGGGTGATGGCACGGCGGTGTCGGAGACGGATTTCTATGGGCGACCGCGTATGGATGTCGTCAAGGTGGAGGACACCGGCGTACCGAATGTAGACGGAATATGCCCCGACATCGGTATCTACGAAGTCGATGGATGGGCGGCCGTCGATCCGGCCGACTTTGCGCTGGTCGGGGGCGTGTCCGTGGATGCGTCTGACGGCGGTGTCGTCCCCGGCGACGAAATCGCAATCTCCTACGTGGTTACCAACCTTCTTGAAACGGTGGAAGGGACATGGCGCGACAGGGTGTCGTTCGTCTCCGATACGGGACGGACGGTCGAAGTCGCGGTCGTGGAATCGTCGGGAATCATTCGGAAGGGCGCCGCCGTGACGTTTTCGAGGTCGGTGCGCGTGCCCGCCGTGGACGAAGGGACGTGGCGCGTGGCGGTGGACGTCAACCCCTGGCGCGACGTGTTCGAGAAGTCCGGGGTGGACAATAACTCTGGCGTGTCGGAGGAGGCCGTGAAGGTCGTCCTGCCGTCGGCATCGCTTTCCGAGACGGCCACCGGCGTCGTCGACAGGGGGGCGTCGATACTGCGGAAGTTCGTCGCGCCGTCTGATTCGGACTATGCGTTGGAGATATCCGCGCCGGCCGGCTCGACTGTCGCCTACGCCGTCGGGGCGGTGCCGTCGGCCGGGATGGCGATGCGTGTTGCCGTCGGCGAAGACGGGGTGGTGCGCGTGAGCGTGCCGGCGGGCGCGACGGTCTACGTGGAGGTGTCCGGCGACGCACGGGGATCCGTGGCAATGCGTCCGTTCAAGGCCGGCCTGTCCGTCCTCGACGTCTTTCCGGCGGAACTCCCGCAGTCCGGCGAAGTGACGCTGGCGGTGGCGGGACTTCATTTCGAGGAGGGCGTCGCCGTGCGTCTCGTGGACGGCGCGTCGTCCGTCGAGGCCGAGGCGGTGCAGGTTGAATCGGCGGAGGGGTTGTCGGCACGGTTCGACTGTGCGGGACTTTCGGCGGGGACGACGTATGCGCTTGTGGTCGGCGACGACGGGGCGGAGGCACGGCTGGAGAATGCCGTCCGCGTGACGGGCGAGAAGGGCGCGGCGAAACTGGAGGCGTCGCTCGACATGCCGTCCTCCCTGCGTCAGGGGCGTTCGTTCACGTTCTACATCGACTACGCGAACACGGGCAACGTGGACATGCCCGCGCCGGTTTTCACCGTGACGTCCGACGAACTGGTCTTCACGACGGATTCTGGCGTTTATTCAAACAGCGTGAGGGTGATCGGCCTTGGCGCGGCGGGTTCGGCGGGGACGTTGCGGCCGGGCGAATCGTTCCGCATGGCGGTGACGGCCAAGGTCAAGGTTTCGGGCGTCTCGAACGGGCGCGTGTCGTATGCGCTGTCCTCGTCGTGGACGGGGGCGGAGGGCGCGGAAGAGCCTTTGGATCTTTCGGAGTTCTTCTCGGACGACTACGTTTACTGGCATGGAGAATCCGAGCAGGACGAATTCGACGCGATTGCGGAGACGATGGGCGCGACGTGGGTCGACTTCTACCGGAACTTCGGCGCGTACCTGACCTATCTAGACGGATACGGCGCGGCGTCCCACGACTACGAGGCGATGGCGCAGTCGTTCGCCCGGCATTGCCAGAGCGAAGTGAGGGAGGCGATGCGCGAGGCCGAGTCCGTCCAGCCGGTCGCGGCGTTGTGTCTGGGCGGAAATGCGCGGGCGGCGGATTCGTCCGACGTGGAGGTCGTCATCTCGGCCGATGGCGAGGAGACGCTCTGGCGGATTCCGGAACTGACCACGGACAGGTCGTGGATCGAGCCGACGAGCAGCGCGACGCTGCGCAATCGGACGCAGCGGCATCATGAACTGTTGCTGAAGGACAACTCGTGGCCGGGGGACGTCTGGGTGTTCAACGCCGCCGAAAGCGGTTCGACATGGCGCTACGCCGTCTGGAACAGGCTGTGGCAGACCGACGAGACGGGGGGCGGGATTTCGCGGCAGTGGATTGCCGGCGCGAAGACCTATCTGCTCTGCCACGGCAATCTGCATTCCATCCACTCCAAGTGGATCTTCGACATGGCCAAGGCGTTGAAGACGCGCGAGCCGGGCTGCAACGTCCTGGCCATCGACTGGGGCGACTTCTCGACGATGAGTTCGTATCAGACGGTGGAGCGCGATAACATATTCCGTAAATTGGAGGAGGACGCTACGTTGATAAATGGAGAAGATGATTTTCTTGTGTGGACGGGTACAGGATATGCCTCAATTGTTGCATCTGTTTTGAACTCTGTAAAAAATAATGCTGACGATTTTGATAGAAAGGCAAGTCGGTCCACGATTGAGAATATTGACCCATATAAGAACTTTCAACCGCCACTGTTTCGTCATCCGCTTCCAGAACGCGCCGACGTGACGGCGGTAAAACTTCCGGCTGTGGCCGCAGTTGCCTTTCAGAGACTGAAAAATGTCGGTGTACCTGGTGGTCTGCTGACCCTGATTGGGCATAGCCACGGCAGCCATGTTGCGGGAGGTGTCGCAGGATGGTATGCAAGGGAAGGTTCAAAAATATCAAGACTGATTGGGCTTGAAACCTCCAGTATGTTCCCGCATCGCAACAATGTCGACGAAGGGTTGAAGTTCGGCAAACTTTGGGACGGGGATTCCGCTCGGGTCTCTGAATTCTACAAGTCCTCGTACTGGATGAGCATGGGTTCGACCGGAACTGACGGAAAGAAACAGGTCTGGGGCGACTACAATTTCATGCTTGTCGGACTCTGCGATTCCAATCGCAGGTTCACGGAAGACCATTTCGAGTATCAGGAGATGGTTGGAGGCGACTGGGAGCATTTACGCGAATTCGACGCCGACACCGCCGAAGGACGCATGGGCGCGAAGCGCCACGATTCCGTGGAGTTTTGGTTCATCGACACGATCGTCAACAAGGAGAAGTGGGCGAACCTCGGCTTCAACTGGCAAGGCGACAAGACGCGGTCGGCGTCCGCCGAGGCGTTCGGAATGCCAGTGGACGTTGCGGCGCGGCACAAACAGAAGTACCACGGCGTTATCAACACCTACAGGGGCAGACTCGAACTCGCCCGTCCGGAGGGATGGGAGGGCGAATGGCGGTACGAGGAGCAGGTCTTGGCGGAAAACCGCAAGCTGAACCCGCCGCTCGATTCGCTGCAGGACAATGTCACCCAGGCAATCGAGTACCGCATGAAGGACGTCAAAGTCCCCTATTCAAAGGCGAAGGGCTGCTATATCGACGAGGAGGACAACACGGTGTCCTTCATGGTTGAAAACGCCGCCGACAACCTGAGCGTCGACTACGCCGACGTGGACAAGTTCTGGATGCGTTCGAGGAACAAGGCGTGGGGACCGTGGCAGAAGGATCTGGGCGTCGGGGTGTGGCTCTGTCGGCCGAACGAGGCGGACGGCGAAGGCGTAGAGGAACTCGCCGATGCCACGATCGACGAAGTCCGCGAGAAGTGCCGACACTTCCAGCGAATCAGAAGCATGAAGATCGACAGTTTGGAAAAGTTCACGAAGCCGCAGCGTGAAATGTCCGATAAATTCGCGCTGGACGTGCCCGATAAGTTTGGCAGACATGAAATCGACTCGGAGGACGGCGAGAAGTTCCTTCTTGTCATCGGCGCGGGCGTTTCGTCGAAGTGCGACGACAACGAAATCTCCGACGACTATTTCGGCGACCTGTGCCCCTCCAACAACTGGTTTGTCAAGGCCGTGACTGTGATGCCGGTTTCCCAGCCCGCCATTAAGATCGAAGGGCATGGACTTCGTGAAGACGGCGATGAGGTGAACGTCAAATGTGGGCCGGACGGCACCAGCGTGAAACTTCAGCTGAATGCGGACAGGTGCGGCAAAAAAGTCAAGGAATACATGTGGGTTTCCGCGCTCGACCCAGAATTCGGAGATAGAGACGGGAAGAAAACTTCCTGGAAAATCGAAATGCCGTTGTCCGTCAACAGCAAGGTGACGGCGGTGACGTTGCTGGTCACGTACAAGGACGGGACGACGAAGGAGACGACGGTGATCGTGCGAATCACGCGCAAACGCAATCCGCCGAAAGACCCCAACGGCGGTGGGTCTTCGGACACGCCGCAGTCATGGGATCCGAACGAGATGGCCGGGCCTCTCGGCGCGGGCGACTTCTTAACGGAACGCTATGCGAAGGCCGGCGGGTGGATGACCTACACGGTGTTCTTCGAGAACAAGCCCGAGGCGACGGCTGCCGCGCAATTCGTGACGGTCGACAATCCGCTTTCGCCCTATCTCGACTGGTCGACGTTCGAGATGGGGGACGTCGGCTTTGGCACGCAGACCGACACGGGGTTGGTGGGGGTGAAGTCCGGCATGAGCGAAGTCACAATGGACGGAACGAATCTCGCCGTAAGGACGGAGGTGTCGTTGGATGAAAAAACGGGCGTGGTTTCATGGCTCATGCGCATCGTTTCTCCGCAAGGGGACTCGAATGGCTGGCCGTACGCCGACGATCCAACGGGTTTCCTGCCGCCGAACGACCCGGAGACGCACTGCGGCGAGGGGCATCTGACCTACCGCGTGAAAGTCCGGGACGACGTACCGGAGGGCGTCGTCATCACGAACTCGGCGACGATCGTCTTCGACTACAACGCGCCGATTGAAACCGACCCCGCGTGGTGGAACACGATCGGCAACGTTCCTTTCGACGCCGCCGATCCGAAGGACGACACGGCGAAGGGCGCGGTGAACTGGACGCTCAAGTCCACGCGCACGTCGTTCGCACGGACGCTCCGAGACGACGATCCGGCGGACGTCTTCAAGATTACGGGCAGGGACGGTTGCCTCTACGAGATTGCAATCGAAAAAGGAAACGACAACTGCGACGCCGTGTTCTCCATCACGAACGCCAACGGAAAGACTGTCGTGGACGTGAACGGGAATCCCGTTGCCAACGTGGCGTCCGCGCGGTGTATCGTCCTGCCGAGGACTTCCAAGCCGTACTATCTTGTCGTAAAACACGGGACGGACGCGAAGACGGGCGGCCGCTACACGATCGCGGGTCTGTGCGCCGACGTCGGTTCGATCAAGTTCGCCAGGACCGCCGTGACGGTGAAGGAAAACGTGGTCTACGCCGACGTGACGGTCAACCGCACGGGCAAGGACGGGCGCGTCCGCGTGAGGTACGCGATGGCGGACGGTACGGCGAAAGCGGGCGAGGACTACCAGACGACGGTGGGCGTCCTCGAGTGGGCGAACGGCGACAGGAAGGCGAAGAAGATTCGCATTCCGCTCATCCCCGACCTCGTGGCGGCCTATGACGGTGTGAAGGCGAAGACGTTTACGGTACGCCTGGCGGCAATGGGCGAAAGTGAAATGGCGGCGGACGAGTACCCCGCCACGATCGTGGGCGGCGACACGTGCACGGTCACGATTACGGAAACATCGAAGGAGGGCGTGACGATTGCGTCCGTCTACGCAAAACAGGCCGCGAAACGCGCGACGGTGAAGAAGGACGAGGACGTTCCGCTGTCGAGCGGCACGTTCTTCGGCGTGGTCGAGGA
>CAYZYQ010000095.1:0-9323 GCA_964482645.1 uncultured Lentisphaeraceae bacterium
GTCGGAATACATCTTCAGAACCTCGGCCTCGGAGAAGCCGGCCATCGCGTTGAACGCCTCGTCCTGCGTGAGGTTGGCGGCGATGTTGAAGCCGCTCGTCAGGTCGTCCATCGTCACGGGCGAGACGCCCGTCATGAAGATCCGCGAGCAGCCCTCTTTGAACTTCTTGAACCAGCCGCAGTAGAACCCGGCGCCATGCGTGACGGCGCGGTAGTCCGCGTTCGCCTCGTCGCACAGCATCGCGTTCGTGAAGTTGTCGTACTCGTCGATGACCAGGTAGATCCCGGTCCCGTTGACGCGGGCGCGGCGGACGACCGCACCGAACTTCCCGGCCGCGTTCAGTCCTTGCGTCTGCGCGACGAAGTCGGAGGGGAAGTCGGCGGCGTAGCGGAAGAGGAAGTCGTCGAGGGCGATGGCGACGTGCTGCTCGAACGCCGCCTCCAGCGTTTCGCCCATGCCCGGCGAGACGAGCGAGAAGTCGAGCGCCAGCACCTGATACTTGTTCGCATTCTCGGTCGGATTCTCGCCGATGTCGAGTCCGCCGAACAGCTTCCGGAAGTTCGCCTTCTCGTTGACGTCGTAGTAGCAGCGCAACGTCTCGACGAAGAGGGACTTGCCCATGCGACGCGGCCGCACGAAGAAGACGAAGCTGTCGCGCTCCTCCATTTTGCGGATGAAAGCCGTCTTGTCGACGTAGTAGTAGCCCTCCTCGCGGATGCGCTTGAAGTCCTTGATGCCGTAGGGGATTTTGAGTGCCTTCGCCATAGTTCGCAATTCTCGCACATTTCATTGCGTCCGTCAAGCCGACGCCGTACGAACGGCACAGGAAACGGGACAATATGGTACAATGGAGGCAGAAAGATAATGATTTCCCCTCATGAAAGGAACGACATGAAGCATCTGATTCTGGCTTTCGCCTTGCTGCCGGCAGCGGCGTTCGCCGCCACCAACGCCACAACCGACGCCTTCGCCGTGCCCGACCTCAAGAACGTCAAACTGCTTGGCGTCGCCGGGCAGCAGGCCGACGCCTGCATCCGCGCGCGCGCCTACTCCGACTGGGCGCGCGGCGCGATGTACGACGAATGCGTCAACGCCTTCCGTACGCATTGGGACGACACGGACGGCCGTACGGGCTGGCAGAACGAATACTGGGGCAAGACGATGCTCTGCTTCGCCGGCGCCGTCGCCTACACGCAGGATCCGTCGCTCAAAGACTGGACGACCCGCCACATGGCCGACTTCCTAAAAGAGTTCCAAAAGCCGAACGGCTACCTGAGCACCTACAAGCAGGAAGACCTGCTGCGGCGCGACCCGACGAATCCCGACTCCAAACAGCACTGGTGCTTCAACGTCTGGGGACGGAAGTACACGTTCTGGGCGCTCATCGACATCTATCGGACGACGGGCGACAAGCGGGCGCTCGACGGTGCGGTAAAGATGGCCGACCACCTCATCGCGCAGCTCAAGCGCCTCAACCTCACGATCGACAAGACGGGCGCCTGGAACGGCGTCTCCTCGATGAGCATCCTCCGTCCTGTGCTCGAACTCTACCGCATCACGGACAAGCCCGCCTATCTGCAACTGGCCAAGGACATCGTCCACGCCATGGACGCCGAACCGATGACGCCCACGACGCTCATCCGCAACGCGTTCCGCACGGACAAGATCTGCACCTGGTTCCCCGAAGCGACGTTCTGGGCGAAGGCCTATGAAATCCAGAGCTGCCTGGAAGGCCTGGTGGACTACTACCGTCTGACCGGCGAACGGCGCGTGCTCGACGCCGTTCTGGCGTTCCACCGCCACCTGATCGAAGAAGAACTCAACCCGATGCGTTCGGCCGGACTCTTCGACCACTTCCTCGATGCGCGCCATCGCGTCAACGGCATGACCGAACTCTGCGACGTCACGCACTGGATTCGCCTCAACCGCGAACTGCTGCTCGTCACGGGCGACGCGAAGTATGCGGACATGATCGAAGAGGCGTTCTACAACGCCTTCCTCGCCGGCGTCTCCCGCGACGGACGCTGGGGCGCCCACATCATCCGTTCGCACGGCACGCGCCATCTCGCCGCGCCGCCGCAGACCGGGATGCGCGAACACCAGTGCTGCCCGGACAACATGATGCGCACGTACTTCGACGTCGCGGGCAGCGTAGGCGGCATGGCGCCGGACGGTACGCTCAACGTGGCGCTCTACGCGGATGCCGTCGCGGCGTTCCCGAACGCCCAGGTGTCGATTTCCGGCGGCTATCCGTACGCGGACACGCCCGTGACGGTGACGATCGACCGCACGGCGGCGGGCCGCGTGAAATTCCGCATTCCGCGCTGGTCGCAGACGTTCAAGCTGAACGGCAAAACCGTCACCGCAAAAGACGGCTGGTACGCCGTCGACGCGCCAGCCGGCCTGAGCGCCTGGACGCTGGCGTTCGACCTCTCGCCGCGTCTGGAAGAGATTCCCGTCTCCGAGGAATACATTCCGCCGTCGCCGCAGCGCTACAGCATGGAAGTTCCCAAATACACCGTCCACTTCATGGAATGGTACACGCCCGACATGGCCGGACTGACGCGCAGCGTCGCGGGTACGCTCGTCCTGCGCGGCCCGCTCGTCCTCGCCAAGGGACGTCTCGCGGGCACGTCGCGCGCAGAAACGCTGTTCGCCACGTCGATCAAGGACAATGCCTGGAAAGCCACGCTCACACCCGCGCCGACGACGGCCGAAAACGCCGGCGTGACACGCGCCTGGACGCTCACGCTGTCGCACGGCCCTGAACTGAAGACAATCCCCGTTGCAGATTTCGCCTCCGTCTCGAACGTGGACGATCCCGGCAACTGGTTCTCGCTCTGGTTCTGACGCCGCCTGCACCCCGCGCCGCCGGTCATCCCCGTCCGTGAATCGGATGGGGATGACCGACGACACCGATGAACGTCAGGCCTCTTGCGTCAGAACTGGTACTGGAGGGAGAACACGGCGCCTGAACCGACGCCCAGGTTCTTCGCGCTGCCGCGCCGGTAGAACCGGTCTTTCCCGCCCGTTTCGGCAAAGGCCGCCACGGCCGTCAGTTGTTTCGTGATGAACCACGCGACGTGCGCATCCCAGTAGTCGTGGTTGCGAATGCCGTCGCCGGCGTCGACGCCCTGCTTGTATTCAAGGCCGATGGCCACGTTCTCCGCCGGCAGGATGTCGATGTTGCCGAACGCCACCACATCGTAGTCGTTGTGGCCCACGACGCCGTTCACCACCTCGTCCGAGAGCAACACGCCCGCCGACAGCAGAATCGGCCACGGCGTCTGCGTAATGAGCTTGCTGGCGACGGCATAGGCGTCGAAGCCGTCGTTGTCTAGACCCAGCGCGTCGACCGTTCGCGAATCGGTGTATTTGTAGACGCCGCCGACGGCCAGCGCGGGCACCCAGGCGGTATCGAATGCGTTTTCGTCAAGTACACGCACCTTGGCGCCGAGGTTGTAGGTGTTGATGCTGCTGTCGCCGTACTTGTGGGCGTTCACGAGTCCGTAGCCCGTTGAAACCTCCACGCGGTCGAGGAACGTGACGGCCAATGAACTTGCCCACCAGTTGACGCGGGCGTCGTTCAGATTCACGTACCACGTGCCGATTTGCGGCTTCGACACGATGCCGTTCAACCCATTTGTCTCTCCACCCTCCCAGGGCAGGCCTGCCGTGTAGGCCAACGGGTTGAACGCGATGCCTCCCGTGCCTTGCAGGTTGTTGAGCGGGACGCCGCCGAACGCCGCCGTGGCGAGAAAGGCGGACGCGATGAGACCGATGTTCTGTTTTGTGATGTTGTTCATGAGACTTCTCCTGTTTCGATTTTTCGTGGTTGACGAGTTGTTTTTGTAGTAAATACAGCGTTTCCGCAGTCATCCGTCCTTTTGGTCGGCGACGGGTTGTAGTATACCACCCCGCACCGTCCGACAATAAATCGGAAACACCCCGCTTCTCCCATTGCCCCTCCCTATACCCCTCCCAAAAACGCCGCGCCCTTCGTCAGCCCCACTCCGTGTCCGCCGAAACCTTTTCGCATTCCGTACGTCCAACTCATCCGCACCACCATCCGAAAATTTGATAGAATACGTCCCTCTCGGCGGTTCGCAATCAAATGAAGTTTATCTACTCGTACAACACGAAACAGAATGAACGGCGCGAAGGTTTGACAATCTCCGCGCCGAATCGTGATGCGGCGTTTTCCGAATTGAACAGACAGGGGATTCGTCCCTACAAGCTCCATCCCGCCCCCGGGCTGTGGAACAAAGTGCAATCTCTGGGTGGCCGTGGGTTGGCCATCATCGTACTCGCCGTTTTCCTGCTGTTTTTGCTGGTTGTCGCCTTGACGCAGCACAAGGACATCGTGAAACTGGAGAAGGACGACGATGTCCGTGAAATGGTCAATGGCGCGATTACGTCGAAGGTCAGACGCCAGCTGATTGGCGACCAAGGCGTGATCGACAAGGGCATTCGCACGGGATGGGCTGACGTGTTCGAACACGAGGGCGAACGCTTCCTCGCGTCGTTTGCGATTCCAGGTATCCCGGCAACCGTCCGTACGACAAACGTGGCCGCCCTTGAGGAATCTCTTGGGCGCAAAGTCGACGTCGTCGAAACGGACGGCATGGAGGCTCGGCAGATCAAGGCCATGGTCGAGGGGATGAAAGACGAGCTTCGCCGTTTTGTCACGGCC
Organism: uncultured Lentisphaeraceae bacterium; assembly: GCA_964482645.1. Lineage (GTDB taxonomy): Bacteria > Verrucomicrobiota > Kiritimatiellia > RFP12 > UBA1067 > RUG572. The sequence goes on from CAYZYQ010000095.1 coordinate 4,694, forward strand.
GGCGGAACGATCGAGCAGTATGGCCGCCGCCTTGTCGCACGGCAGGACGACGAGATTGCAATCTACACCAGAGCCTGCAACGAAGTCGAGCAGGCTGTGAAGAGCGGCAGGAACAAGCTGGACATCGCGGAACTCGTCGACAGACGAAACGACGAATTGCGCCGCATGGGCGTGAAGTCCGTCGCCATGCCCGAAACCGTTGATTGATCGTTCTTGATTGCCAAGTTCCCCACGCGCCTCCAAGTCTTCGCGACATCGAGTCCCATCGCCCGCCCTTTCCACAAACCAACAAAGGAAAGGAGCCGAACATGGCACGGGAAAAAGGAACAGGAAATCTCCAGATGGAGAAATCAGGTCGTTGGACGATTCGTATCGGAGTAAATGGACGGCGGCTAAGCCGTTCGGCTGGAACACGGAACCGGAACAAAGCGGAGACGTTCTTGAACCGGTTTCTCGCTCCGATGGGATTGGGGGCGGACCGGTTGCCGCTGGCGGAGGCGTGGCATCACTACGAGATGTCGCCCAACCGCCATGACATCGCCAAATCGACGCTCGACTCGAAGCGGACGGTGTGGATGGCGTTCGCCCGCTGGATGGAATGCAACCATGTCGAAATCGGTCACCTCGCAGATGTGACGGAAAACGCGGTTGCCGAATATCTCGCCGAGTTCCGCTGCAACCACGCCGCAACAACGTACAACAACCACGTATGTGTCCTACGCGAGATCTTTCGAGTGCTGGCGGACAAAGCGGGTATGACACACGACCCATGGGCCAACGTGTGTCTCCGGGCGGATGATTCCGTGAGCCGCCGCGAACTTACGGTTGACGAGGTGGAGCGGCTGTATGCGGCGGCGGCGAAACTCGGCCCCGAATGGCGGCTTCTCATCATGACTGGCATCTACACGGGAATGCGTCTCGGAGACTGCTGCCGCCTCACGTGGGACTGCGTGAACACGGCACGGGCAGTTTTACAGGTCATCCCGGAAAAGACGAAGAGACATCTGCACGGCCGCCCAATCACCATCCCGATTCACCCGCAACTTCTCACCGAACTGCGAGCGAGGGAACGGGATGCGGAGGCACAGGAAACACGGAACGATTACGTCAATCCCGTCGTCGCCGACAACTACCTGAACCGCAAATGGCGGATTGACGAGGGGCTGCGAAAGATCTTCAAGGCCGCAAACATCACGATGTCCGTTCGAGCAGAGGGGCGTAGCCGCAAACTGGTCGTCGCCTCGTTTCATTCGTTACGGCATACCTTTGTCTCGTTGTCGGCCAACGCCGGAGTTCCGATTCCGGTCGTCCAAAGTATCGTCGGACACTGTTCGTCGGCCATGACCCGCCACTACTACCATGAAAACGAGAGCGTCTTGCGCCAGGCAGTGGATGCGATTCCCGCGATTGGCACGGGGGAAGCCCATGCGCCCGCTCCTGCGCGTTCTACGAGCAACGTGTCCATTGAACCATCCGCTCCTCCCCCGCAACGTGAGAGTATTCCCATGCGTCTGCGGCGACTCGACCGCTACCTCGCCACAGGATTGATTTCCGAAACGGAATACGCCGCCGCCCGTCAGCGCGTCCTCAACGAAATATAGGTGTCGTACAGGAGAGGTCGTACAGGAGAGACGGTATAGGATTACGTTGCGGACGAAATCGTCGGCCCACCTCCCTCCCCACATATCCCGCACAGCCGCATTTTTTCAAACCTCTGATCCCCCCCCCCCCGATTCAAGGGCGGGCTTCTGCACTTTACAGCCTTTCCACTGCACGATCCTGGACTCGGGAGGGCGGAATTTACTGGGCCAAACGCACTTTCATCGGTTGCCAGGTACAACCCGACGACGCCGGAACTCACGATGTCCGCCCGCACTGCCGGGCAGTTCCCCAATCCAAAAGTGTCTCGTCCGTTAAATGTGAATCCTGTGCGGAATTCTTATCCGCCCTACGGCCTGTCCTGTGTAAACTCCCGCGTCTTTCCTGTGCGGGCGTAAAATAAATCGGGGTGGTCTTCATGATCCGAGCATCTACGGAATGCAATGGGAGTGTTCGCAAACCAGCCGCCGCATTTATATAAATGCGGCGGTGAGGCCTACCCTCGTCGCCGCAGGACAATAAATTGGAATTGCTTCTGATTCTCGAACCCCTTGTTCTGGCATCCGACTGTGGGTGAAAGAAACAAAGCACCCATAAACAAGGCATTCCGCACGGGAGTGAGTGCAGGGCAAGTGCAGAGAAAAGCAGAAGACCGTCCCCATTTGAGAGCGGTCTTGCGCTGTGACTATCGCAAGGCGGGATTAGTCGTTTCTGACGTATGCCGTGCCCCTGCCATTGCCTATCTTGCGGATGGTGCCGTCGTCAAGCATTCCTTTTAGCGTCAATTCCACCATCGCCACGCTGATGTCCGGGCATTTGAGAAGGATGTCCTTCTTGGTAATCTTGCCGAGTGTTGACGAGAAAACGGCACGGATCCTCTCGGCCTTGCTCATCCTCGCGGTGACCAGACCCTCGACTCTCGACTCCAGCTCGCGATACGCTTTCAGGACGATGCCGAGAATGTACCCGACAAACGGCTTCGCGTCATTGGCGTTGTCATGCCACAGGTCGGAGCTGGCGCGCAGAGCCTCGTAATATTCGCCCTTTGAGTTTTCAATCAGCATCTCAAGGCTGACGTATTTTCCGACAACGAACCCAGACCGGTAGAGCAACAGCAGCGTAAGGAGACGGCTCATTCTCCCGTTGCCGTCATGGAACGGATGTATGCACAAAAAGTCGAAGATGAACATGGGTATCAACAGTAGGCCTTCGAATGTTCCCGCGTCAGCTGCGCGACGATAGCTTTCGCATAGGGATTCCATCGCCATTGGCGTCTCGACTGCGCTTGCCGGGCGGAAACGGACGAAAGTCTTTCCGCTGTCGTCTGTTTCTTCGATCACGTTGTCGTTCAGTTTCCAATGTCCGCCCGTTCCCTGCGGCTGTTTAGAATAGAGATCCCTGTGCAACTGCAAGAGGACGTTTGGCGTCACGGATATGAAATCATGGCTTTCGTGGATTGTGGCGAGAACATCTCTGTAGCCAGCAATCTCCTGTTCATTCCTGTTTCGTGGGACGGTCTTCTGCGTCATCAGATCCTTCATTCGCGCCTCTGAGGTGGAAATGCCCTCGATGCGGTTGGAGGATGTCGCGGACTGAATCTTCGCAACCTCCATTAGGGCGTTCAAGGCATCGGCGCGGGCAGTGAGATAAAGCGCCTGCTTCCCCTTGTATTCACGAATCGCGCCTACAAGTGCCATGATTTCGGGGGTCAGAAGCGCTTTCGGTGAATTGTCGTAGTCAAAGATGTGCATATTGCTCCTTTCAGGATCTGCCTATAGTATGCCACAATCTGCATAATCACACAATTGGGTTGTGCAGATCTTACGTTGATTGGGCAGTTGAACCACTATCAGACTTTCTTCTTTTCTCTGCCCTTGCCCTGTAACCGCCCTTACGCGCGGACAGGCAGACCGTCCCGTACGATTTCGTCCGCAACGTAATCTCACATGGGCGCGGAATTGCGGAGCCGTCACCCCGTGAGCTGGTACGAAAGGACGCGGATGCCACCTTTTGGCGGAACACGGACGCCGTGAGATTATGGTGCGGACGAAGTCATATCTATGGCAGACACAACATTTTTTCGGCGTTTTTAGTTGCAGAATCGTGGATACACCACTTCCCGTAGTTCTGTGAGATTACGTTGCGGACGAAATCGCATGGAGGGGAAGACGGGTGGGGGATGGAAGGCGCGGAGGGAGGATAACGGCGGGTGAAGGGAGGAAACGGGCGGGGGAAGGGTGATGTCCATGTACTTGTTTCGAGGGCGGGCTTCTGCACTTTACTGCCTTTCTACTGCACGATCTTGGACGCGGGAGGGCGGTATTTATTGGGCCAAACGCACTTTCATCGGTTGTCGGGTATCAAACGATTGACGTTGAGCAGGGGAAGTTCATGATCCTCGCCGCGCAGTTCCAGGACACGGCCACGGGCGAAATCGACATCAACAAGGTCGTCTCCGGCGTCAAGGGCGTCGACTGGGACGACGCCGATGCGTTCAAGGCCACCGCGCCGCAGATCCAGGTGCAGGACTCCACGGGTGGCTACACGACGTACTACTACCTCAACGACGGCTACGTCAATGACACCACGACTCGGGAGGGCTGGTGCGACGGCGGCGGCAACTACGTTGACCTCAAGGTCTCCGCCGGGTCGGCGTTCTGGTTCAGGGATTCGGGTACGAGCCCTTCTACGACGCTTGCGGGGCAGGTCGAGGACGACGACGTCGTCTCCGTCGAGACCAAGAGCGGCGCTTTCACGCTCGTCGGCAATGCCTTCCCGTCCGCGTTCAAGCTCAACTCCGACAAATTCACGAGCGACGACATCGTGGGTGTCGACTGGGACGACGCCGACGCGTTCAAGACTACCGCGCCGCAAATCCAGGTGCAGGACGCCACGGGCGGCTACACGACGTACTACTACCTCAACGACGGCTACGTCGACGACGCCACGACCAAGAAGGGCTGGTGCGACGGCGGCGGCAACTACGTCGCCGACGACGCCGTGGCCGCGGGGCGCGGGTTCTGGTTCAAGG
>CAYZYQ010000096.1:0-9166 GCA_964482645.1 uncultured Lentisphaeraceae bacterium
ACTCGTGCGTTTCCTTCTGCCCGACAACATCGTCCGCCGACACACGGTTCGTCGGCGATCCCGGCAACACCACGCCCGTCCGTTCCTCCAACTCCTTGACTTTGTCGAACAGGGCGTCCCACTCGAAATCGGTCATGATCTCGCCACGGCCGTTGTAATAGGCATCGGCCGCCGCGTTCAACTGCGCCACCCACGTGCGCATCTGCTCTAAATCGGTCTCTCGATCCATCTTTACCAATCACATCCTCTCGACCTGATCGAACGTGTCGACGACAATCGACGGCGGCGTACCCGTGTAACGCGCAAGGTCGGCCCGCGTCGTCTCGCCCGACAGGACACAGACAAAATCGACGCCTGCATTGTCCGCAATCGCCTTGTCCGTGTAGAGCCGGTCGCCCACACAGGCGATTTCGTCCGGCCGGAACTTCGCCAGCACGGGTTCCAACAACGTCGGCGACGGCTTGCCGAACACGTGGCTCGGCTTCATGCCGTTCGTGGCCTCAATGAGACGCAACATTCCACCGACGTCTGGAATCGGCCCTTCTTCCGATGGGCAACACGCATCCGGATGCGTCGCCACGAAATCAATCGGGCCGCCGGGACACGTCGCCAACCCTGCCGCCGCGTTGCCGCCGTTGCGCCTGTTCCACGCCACCGTCAGACGGCGCAACTTCTCGTAGGTCAGTTCGCGGTCGTACGCCAGCGCAAGCAGTTCGTTCCGCGCGGGGTCAAAATCAAACGACACGCCCACGTCCGCCAGGCGCTCCGTCATGTGCGCCGTGACGGCCGCACTCGCCACGAGATAGACGCTCCGATACCCCTTCTCGCGGATGTACGCTTCCAGCGTAATCAGCGGCGTCAAAATTTGATCTGGCGTGACGGGAATCGCCGCACCCGAAATCTTCTTCATGTATTCGGCGGGCGTTTTGGACGTGTTGTTCGTCAAATAGAAAAATGAAAAACGTCCGTTCTTCGTATTCTCGATGACGAAATCGACGGCCGGCTGGATGGGATTCGGCCCCATGAAGAGCGTACCGTCCAGATCACAGACAAAAGCTTTTTTACGGGAGAGGTCGAAGGACATGACGAAATGAAGGTTAGATAGGTGGATAAGTTGACAGTTGATTCGGCAAAAGAAAACAGCGCGCGCATCAGAAACCCGGCAGATTCATCTGACCGGCGATCGTCACTTTGCGGCCGTGGGCGAGCGAAGCGTCGCTCGTGTCGTAGACGACAAACTTGAACCCGCAGAACCGACGGGACAGTTCTTCGCGAATGTAGGCGGAGACGGCTTCCACGTTGCCCTTGTCGTCATCCGAAAAACCGACCGCCACCTGATGCCGCCCCAGACCGCCCGTCCGCTGGAGTGTCCGGAACAGGTGCTCGACGAAATCGCGAATGGCGAACTCCTTGGCGAGTTCCGGCTTGCGTTCGGACGTCGTGTCCGCCAAACGGCAGCCGAAATCCGCATCGTCCTCCATGCTCTTGCGAAACGCCGGATGCGTGACGGCGTGGTAGCGGCACATCGAGAGAAAGTAGCCCAAGACGTCTTCGTCCGTGCCGAAATCCGTCACATGGTCGAACACCGTCCGATAACCGCGCAGGTTCGCCAACATTTCCTCGCGCTCGTCCGGCGTCAACACCTCGTCGATGAAAATCTTGACGGCTTCGCGGATGGTTTCGGGTGCATGGCCCCGCGCCGTCACAATGGCGAAAATACGTCCCTCGCGAAGAGTCTTGCGCATCGTCTCGAAAGACGGGCCGGGATGCTGCCCCGCCTTGATTCGCGCCAACGCCGCGCGCGTGTCGCGGATGAACGCCAAATCGCCCTGCTCCGTCGCAGGCGCGTCTTGAAAATCGCGGAACGCCGCCGCGCGGCCGCCAATCAGCGGCATCCGGTAGTGTTCGGTGTCCGACCGCACAAGCGCGAACGTACCCGTCGACACGGAGACGGGCACCCATTTTCCGCGCACGTTCAGCCGTTCCAGATGAATCCGCGTCGGCATGTGGAGGATGTTGTCGTCCCAATCGAAAATGTAATACTTGAAGTCGCGCGAGGCGACTTCAAGATTGACACGCTTTCCGTTGATGATATTCATGGCCGCAACCTCGCACCTGCGCGGATTCACAGACACCTAGCGCTTCGACGCCGCGCAGGTGAAGGTGTAGGCACCCGATCCAACGCGCCGTTCCGATCCGTCCGGCAGACAGACCCGCGCCGTCGTGTTCGGCGGAACGACGACCTCAAGCGTAATCGTCGACCCCGTACGTGTCCAAGCGCTGGAAATCACACCGTAAGGCCCGTCTACCGTTGCCCGCACGTTGTCGAGCGCGGCGATTACCTGCGGCGCGATGATGATTTCCTTGAACGCCGTCGCGGACACTTCGGGCACGGCCGCCGATGAACGCGCCGTTTCCGGGAGGCGGATGCCAGCCAGGAACTCGTAGGCCCACGCCATGAAATCGCCGAACATGATGTGGTTGCGCGACGCGCCGTCGCCCCAGTCTTCCCACAACGTCGTTCCGCCCTTCTGCATCCATTCCACGGGCGACGGCGCCGTCGGATTCGTCAGCATCTTGAACGCCAGATCCGTCCGCCCGGCCAACGACAACGCGCGGAACACGTGCTTCGTACCGAGCAGTCCCATGTCGACGTGGCCGTCGGTTTTCAAGACGGATTCAACCAGCTTCGCTTCGACCTTCGCGCGTTCACCGGCCGGCACGATGCCGTAGGCGAGCGGAAACGCCTGGGCGGTCTGCCCCCCGTTGTCGTAGACGCCTTCGCCCTTGTAGTACTTCTTGTTGATGGCTGCGGCGATGTTCGCGGCCAACGCCGCATACGTCGCCTCGACGTCCTTTTCGCCACGCAGCCCCGCGATGCGCGACAAAATCGACGCCGCCTGGTAGTAGTAGCAGCTCGACGTGAGTTCCGTCGTCGGCATGTGGCTGCGATTAACGGGAATCCAGTCGCCCAGACCGTGCTTCACAAGATGCCCCGTCGCCTTCGTTGTCGTGAAATCCACATAGCGGCGCAGGATGGGATAGATCGCGTCCAGCACCCGGCGGTCACCCCGGTAGCACCAGAGATTCCAGGCGATCACCGGCAACGCGCTGTCCCATGCCGGGCCGTTGCCCCAAACGAAACCCCAGCCGCTCGTCGGAATGATGCAGCAGACGTCGCCCGACGGCAACTGGCTGTCGCACAAATCGCGCAACCACTTCTCGTAGGCGGCCGTGTTCTCGAAACAGTACTGAGCGAGTTCGCTCGCGATGGAGGCGTCGCCCGTCCAGCCATTCTTCTCGCGGTGCGGACAATCCGTCGGCACGCCATCGGCGAAATTGCTCTTGTACGCGCGTTCGCCCATCTGCATGAGCGTGTTGAACGTCTCGTCCGAACACGTGAACGACCCAATCGTCGGAAACGCCGTGTGAACGATGCAACCCGTAATGTCCACAATCTGCGGTGCCTGGCGCAAGCCCGTCAATACGACGTACTGGAACCCGTTGTAAGTGAAACGCGGCTCGTAAACCTCACCATCCACACCGGCGGAAATGAAGCGATCCGCCTGGAATTCCGCGCCTGTCGCACAGACGCGCTGCGAGGCCGTGTAGCGGAAATGGCAGTCGATCGCGCGCTTCTCGCGCCCGGCCTTGACCGCCTCCCGCGCCAGGCGTTCGTTGATACCGTCGCAGACGGACGGCACGGCGGGCTTGAAACCCTTGTCAATACGCTCGTCGTAGCGGATGACCAGCACATCGCCCTTCCGCTGTCCACGCACGTTCATGCGAATCCAGCCGGCGAAATTCTCCGGGAACTCGACCACGTAGACGCCGTTGCCCTGCGCATGAATCGCCGTGGGCTTCAATTCGCGCATGACTTTCGCGGGCGCACAGTTCTCCGCCACGAGCCGCCCCTTCGGCGCGGCAACTTCCTCAGCGGCAACGACCGAACCTTCCAGATCAGGCCGGCGCGGATCGAAGCCACCCACGACCTCGCCCTCGCGGATGCAATCGTAGCCCACGGGGCTTGCCACCTGCCGCCAAGATTTGTCGGACACAACCGTCTCCCGCGTTCCGTCGGCATAGACGAGTTCCAATTGCGCAATCATGCGCGGGAAATCGCGCCACGGGGCGATGTCGAAATTCCACGTGGCGATGGAACGGACGTCGTACCAGCCATGTCCCACAAGCACGTTCAGCTTATTCGCGCCCGGCTTCAGCAACCCGGCCAGATCGTACGTCGAATAGAGGACGTGCTTATCGTAGGCCGTCGGCGACGGGTCGAGCACCTTGTCGCCGATTTTCTTTCCGTTCAACGACGCTTCGTAGAATCCGACGCCCGTGATGTGCAGAATGGCCGATGCAAGAGGCTTGGCGATCTGAATCGTTTTCTCAAATGCGGGCGAGGCGATTTCCTCGCGCAACACCATCGTGCGGCCGTATGACGTGTCGCGCACGCCGCCGAGATCCGTCCCCCACGAGGCATCTGTCACCACGCGCGTTCCGTCGGGAAGGCGCAACGCGCCGAGGAACGCCTGCGGCTGGCCGGCGGCGGGCTTGCGGAGGCGCACCGTGATTTCGTTCACGCCGGGCTTCAGCCACGCCGTGATGTCGCGGAAGCGGAGATACTTCGGATCGTGGATGTGCCCGCTCCACCGATGGCAGGGCGTCCCATTGACGTCAATCTCATGCTGGGGAAAACCCGCATGAAGGAGTTCGACGAATTCGCTCGGCTTCGCGCCGTTGAACGTGAACGTCTTTTTCAGCGTGACGACGCCCTTTGCGTCCGGCGTTCCCGTCACCCAACGCGCGCCGCCCAGATCGGCGTCGGGGCGCGTCGCGGCGGCGGGGCCGATCCACTTCGCTTTCCAATCCGCCGGATTGAGGAGACCCGTCACAAACGTCTGCGGTTCGCTCCACGCCGATTCGACGCCGGCAGAACACCACGTCTTCACCTTCCAATAAACATGCTGGGAGGAGACAAGCGGCCGCCCCGCGTACACGACGTCAATCGACTGTGCGCCGGCCACCTTCCCCGTGTCCCACAAATCGCCTTCGTCCCGGTCGAGCTTCGCCCGCGAAGAGGCCACGAGGATGCGGTAGGCCGTCTGCGCGACGTTCTTCGCCGCCGCCGCACGACCCTGCCCCTGCTTCCACGCGAAACGCGGCGCGGCCACATCCACCCCGGCGGGGGCGGGCAGATGCTCCACCGTCAACGCCCACGGCGCCGTGTCCGGCGCGGCGGCACACGCCTGTTTCGCCGCCGGGCCCAGCAACACGGCGCACACCTGGAATCCGAATCCCGCACTGGCGGCGTTCTTCTCGGCAAGCGTTTCAATCTCTACCACATGGCGGCCGGGCTGGTCGCGCACGAGGAAGAGCGACGGCGTGTACCACCACCACTGGTCGCGAAAACCATCCAACCGGTCGACCGCCACGCGCCCGTCGATTTTGATGCGGGCGATCCCGTGCGGCTTCTTGCCGAGACGGTAGACAAGCCCCACCGTCGCGCCGTCGACCTCGAAGACGAGACGGGAACCGGCGTTCGAGCAAGCCAGCCCCTGCCCCCAGCAGATTTCACGGCATGGCGTAAAACCTTTGTTTTCCAGAACCTTCACCTGCGTGAGTTCCAGAAACGCGCCGTGGGCAAACGTGTCTGAAAAACACGGCGCGGGCAACGGCGGCACGGACACAGGGGCGCGTTTCGCGGCAAGGAACGCGGCGCACTGCGCCGAAAGAAAGCGATTCACAAGCGCGGCCGCGTAGGCGTGGCCGACGTCGTTCGGATGAATGGTGTCCGGCGACAAATCCGTCCACGCAATCCGCCCCGCGTTCATTTCGGGCGCCAGCGCATCGCGATAACTGATGTAGGGAATCTGGTAATGGCGAGCCACCTGCCCGTGCCAGGCCTGCGCGTTGTCGCCCGCCGAATTCATCATGCCGAGCATGAGGACGGCGATGTCGCCAGGCGCGGACAGCAACTGGCGGACAACCCCTTCCATTGATTCGGCGCGATCGCGCGTCCGGGCGTCGTTCACGGAAAACTCGATGAACACGACGTCGGGCTTTTTCGGCAGAACGTCCCGCGAGAGATAGTACGCCGCGAGTTCAGACCCCGTTGCGCCAATGCCGCAGTTCACGTAGTCGATTTCGGCGTTCGGGAACGCCCGCCGCCAGCCGGCAATCGCCTGATCCGCCCAGCGGAACGCCGGCTTGGACGCGGCAGCCCCCTGCGTGATCGATCCGCCGATGGTGACGATGCGGACTTTCTCGCCCCGCGCAAGACGCTGCCAGACGCGCTCGAACCGCGCCAGGCTGCCCGTGTTCAGCACGGCGCGGGGAAAAACGCTCTCCAACGACGGCACGGCCGTTCCCGACGCGAACTTCGCGGGCAGCGGCGGCAACCAACCGGCCGCGCCGTCCGCCGCTGGCAACAGCGACGCGGCCACGCCCAACGCCAGAACACAAAACGATTTCACTACGTGCGATGAGATGATTTTCATGCCAAATATTATACCGTATTCGCCATCCGCCACGCAAGTAAACCGAATCGCCACCCTAACTTCGGAAAATCTGGATCCAGATGTGTTGAAGGCGGCATTGCCAAATGGCAGACGGAAAGAGTATAATCTTAGGAAACGATTTTTACAGTATTTTTACAGTAGGAGAACGACGGTCATGGACATGCAGATGGAGTTCGTCAGAAGACTTCCCATCCCCAAAATTCTGAAAGAGAAGTACCCGCTCACTGACGAGCTGAAGACGATCAAGGAACGGCGTGATGCCGACATCCAGCGGATTTTCGAGGGGCGCGACCCGCGTTTTCTCCTCATCATCGGTCCGTGTTCGGCCGACCGAGAGGACGCCGTGCTGGAATACATGACCCGTCTCGCCGCCGTGGCGGAAAAGGTCAAGGACAAGATTTTCATGATCCCCCGCGTCTACACGAACAAGCCACGGACCAAGGGCGTGGGCTACAAGGGAATGCTCCATCAGCCCGACCCGAACAAGGAAGAGGACATGCTTGCCGGCATTATCGCCATTCGCGAAATGCACACGCGTGTCGTCCGTGAAACGGGTTTCACCTGCGCGGAGGAAATGCTCTACACGGCCAACCACCGTTATCTGTCGGACATTCTCGCCTACGTGGCCGTCGGTGCCCGTTCAGTCGAGAACCAAGAACACCGCATCGTGGCGAGCGGCATCGGCATCCCCGCCGGTATGAAAAATCCCACGGGCGGCGATTTGAACGTAGTGATGAACTCGATCACCGCTGCGCAAAGCCCCCAGAAGTTCATCTACCGTGGTTGGGAGGTGAAGACGAACGGCAACCCCCTCGCCCACGTGATTCTGCGCGGCTACGTGGACAAATTCGGCAACAACCACCCGAACTACCACTACGAAGACCTCGAAGACGTCCTCCGGCTCTACGACAAGAACCCGTCTCTGGAAAACCCCGCCGTCGTCGTGGACACGAATCACGACAATTCTGGCAAACGCTATCTCGAACAAATCCGCATCGCGAAAGACGTCCTGCACAGCCGCCGTAGCAACACGGATCTCGCGCGTCTCGTCAAGGGACTCATGGTCGAGAGCTATCTCGAAGACGGTCGCCAGAACATCGGCGACGGCGTATTCGGCAAATCCATCACCGACCCCTGCCTCGGCTGGGAGAAAACGGAACGTCTCGTCTACGACCTCGCCGACATGCTCTGAATTTGGCCGCTTGTCATCGCGACGGGGCGCGGCAGCCCTTCTTTCGTTCACGTTCTTGACGAATGCGATCACGGCGGCGCTCTTCAGCCGTCCGGCCGACTTCCGAATAGGCCTGGCGTTCCCCCACGAGGACATGGCGCGGATAACCGCCTTTCAACAGAATGCCCATCACGCGGCGCGGCATCCGCATGTCCCGCATCGTCGCAGGACAACGGATGTTGATTGTGTCTTCCTTCGTCAGACCCGACCGTTCCAAAAGATCCGGCAAATCCTCCGGATCGACGAACTCCCCCCGGTAGGTCACGCCTCCATCCGCCATGATGGCAACCTCCGGATGTCGCGCGTCCGTCAGATAATGTTCCGTAGCGCATCCGCCCACGAGGAGCATCGCGGCCACCACCACAACGGAAAATAAACATTGTTTCATATGTCCTACTCCGCCGCAATCAAGGTACTGACGTAGACCAGCCCAAAGCCAATCAACGCCCCGACAATATTGAGAAGCCGTTCCTTCGTCCGCAGGACATGGGGCACCAGCTCGAACGCCACAATGTAAACAATCATGCCCGTGGCCATCGCCAACAACGCCTCACCCAGTACATGCGGGATGCAGGTACGCGCCCACGCCATCAATACGCCGCCCAGCAGCGTCGACAACGTGACCATGCCCAACACAACCGCCTTCGAGCGGCGGCTCTGCCGCTTGATAGCCGTGAAGACGAACATGCCCATCGGGATGTTGTGCAACGCCACACCGAACGCGAAGATCGCCCCGTTCTTCAAATCCTCCGCCGACATGAGGTACATGGACATACCCTCGACGACGTTGTGAATCAACAACGCCAACGACGAAATAATGCCGATGTGCGCAGCATTGCCCTCGTCATGGTTCTGTTCATTGTCCTCATGTTCGGGGATGAACCGATCCAGCACGGACAGCAACACCACGCCAACAAACACCATCGAAACGGGTAGCGCCCATCCACTGTGTTCAATGGCTTCGCGGACCTCCGGCCCTAGGTCGAAGAGCAACAGGGACAACAATGCGGCCATCGCCATCGACATGCTGAGGTGTTCGACCGTCCGCCCCTTCTTCGTCAGACAGACGAGCAACGGTCCCAGCAAAATCGAAACACCGGCCAAAAACGTAATCAGAAGTTCCACGGTCTAAATCCTTTTCTCCATGCGCTCCGTCAGCGAACCGCGCCAACGATTTCGTTACGGTTGTTGTCGACGGACACGTTCTCGGCGCTCCGCACGAGCACACCGCCGTTCCCCTTCTCGCGCGGTGCAAGACGATTTTTTTCATCCTCGCGGATGACGTTGTTGCGGAACGTGATGTTGCGGCCGTCGCGGAAATAGGCCGCGTATCCGCGCGGATTCGTGAACGAGCAATCTTCGACGAGCAGGTCGGACAGGATCGGATTCCACGGCTTGCGGTCGAGCGGCT
>CAYZYQ010000097.1:0-9018 GCA_964482645.1 uncultured Lentisphaeraceae bacterium
CCGAACGCAGCTACAAGGCCGGTCTGAAGGCGGGCCGGGAAGCGGGTTTGAAAGAGGGCGAAACGAAGGGCCGGGAAGCGGGTTTGAAAGAAGGATTGAAAGCAGGAAAGGTCGAAACCGCCCGCAACCTCAAATCGATGGGACTCCCCGCCGAGCAGATCGCGGCGGCGACCGGCCTGGCCGCCACCGAAATCGCCGCGCTCTAAGGGGAAACTCCCGCCGTTACGTATCAGAGCCTATTCGCCGAGTTCGCGCAGCTGGATGGCGTTCACCTGAAACGCGCCGATGACAGACGCGAACGTCGATGTCAACGGAAGATGATCAGCGTCGCAGACGGAATGAGGCGCAGGCAGAGCGTCTGCCCGCCGTCGTCGTTCCGGCGCACGACGAGTTTCGCCTTCCAGCCGGACGGCGGCTCGGGCAGAACAGACCAGCCATCCGCGGCCGCGTCGGGTAGGACGATTTCGCCCGCCGTCGCCAGTTCGCACGTTTCACTTGTCCACGCGCCGTCCGTCCGCACGATGCGTCCCGTCGCGCCGACCACAAGCCGGCCGCCAACCGTCGCGTAGGGCGCGGCCGCAAGCGGGAGGTCGACGCCCGACGGCAGCGCCGCCGTCGCATTGGGCCACGCACACGTCGTCCGGCCGCCGCGCAATTCAAGGTTTCCGCCGAATTCCGCCGCCCCGTTCGGCGCGTCAAAGACCGCGCCCGCCGCGAGGGCGATCGTCCCCGTCCCTTCCAATGTGCCGCTGAAGGAGGATTGCCCCGTGAACGTCAGCGCGCCCGCATGGACGCCCAGGCGTCCCTCGCCAGTCACGCCCGCAAGCACCTGGTCGCGCCCTTCCAGCACGAGGGCCGCGCCGGCGGAAACAACGGGCGTCGCGTCCGCCGGCAGGGCGTGGACGAACGCATCCGACGCCATTTCCGCGCGCATGGCGCGGACAATCTGCGCCTGCGTCAGCGCGACACCGTAGATCTTCGTCTCGTCCATCATGCCCTTCCAGCCGTTCCACGTCTCAATGCGCCGTCCCAGCGAGAAGTTCTCCGCCGTGGACGCCGTCGCCGTGTTATGCGGAATCTGCGCCGTCCCCACCTTGCGTCCGTCGAGGTAGAGCGTGAACGTCCGCGACGCATTGTCCTGCACGGCGGCCAGATGATGGAGGCGCTGGCGATCGTTTCCCTGCCGGAACGCATCGCCCATCGCATGGACTGCGACGCTCCGCGTCTCGTCGACGCCATTGGTGGCGAGCGTCACGAAGCGAAGCGCACGACCTTCGTTGGACGTATCCACGATGAACGCCTTGCCGCCGCTGACGCTGGGTCCCCAGTACACGAGCGCCGTATTGTTCGGAATCGACTCCTCCGCGTCGGCGCGAAACCACGTCGTGAACGTCAGGTTGTCGCCGCCGCTCGGCAGTCCAGCGGGAAACGTCGAGCCGTCACGGTCGTAGACGAGGCCGCCGGCACGGTCGGCGAAAGACGCCATGCGCCCGCGCACGGGGGACTCCTGCGTCGACACCCCCGTGCCGAACACGACGAGGTCGTGTCCGTTGCCCGTGTCGTCATGGCCGACGTCGTCCGGATTGTCGTACGACCAGTGCGCGAGCGGCGCGGGCAGTTCGTCGGGCGCCGTGTCGTGTGCCGGGCCGACGACGGGATCCGCGTCGTTCTGCGCAAGAGCCGCCACTTCTTCCGCCGTCAACGCCCGCTGGTAGATGCGCACGTCGTCCAGACAGCCGTCCAGATAGCGGTCGTTCCCGCGTGTCCAGCAAGTGCCGAGCATCAATTTGCCGTCCTGCGGAATCTTGACTTCCTGCACGCCGGCGTTGTCCATCGCCACGGCGACACCGTCCAGATAGGTCGCCACCGTCCCGTCCGATTCGTACGTGATGGCCAGATGATGCCAGGCGTTGTCGTTGAGCGGCGAAAAACCCTTGGCGGCGTGGTTCAGCGAGAAGAACGAAAACGCCAGCCGATTGTAGGAATCCCAATCCCACAGGCGGAACTGCAACTGCCCCAAATCCGTGATGTCGCGTCCCCACACCACGAACGTGCCGCCCTTCGGCGCCGTGTGCGAGACCTTGGCCCACAGGGCAACGGTGAACGCGTCGTTGGAATAGACGAAATGGCCGGGATAGACGCCCTGCAGGTAGCCGCCCGGCGACTGCCCGTCGGCGGACAGTTTCAGCACGCGCCCGCGTTCGGAATCGTCGACCACGGCGACAAGCGATTCGTTCCCCGCCTCAAGGTCGAACCCGCGCTGGGCCGCGTTGGCGTAGGGATGGTGCGGATCGTCGAACGTCCAGTGGGCGACGAGATCCGACCCCGTGCCGCGCAGACGCACCGTGCCGGCCCTGATCTCCGTCGGTCCGCGATAGTCGCCCACGCCCGTCAACACGAGTTCGCTCCGCGCACCCTCCTTGACGACCCCGCCGTCGCCGCAAATCGTCCCGTCCCACGCCGTCCACGCGCGGCCCGTCCCCTGCGCGTCCGAACCAAGCACGAGCGTCGCCTCCGCGCCGTTCAGCTCGAACCCGCCGCGCACGACGTCGTCCGCATCCGATCCGAGACGGTCGATCCGCTGTTCGCCGAAGACATGCGCGACGCCCGTGCCCGTGAAGCGGAAACGCTGATTCGCCGCGAACGCGGACGGCGCAATCGCGGCGTCCTTGAGCTTTCCGACGTCGTCGGCGGAGAGCGCCGAACGGAAAAACGCCACGTCGTCCATCATGCCGCGAAAGTTCTGCGCGAAGTTGCTCCACGCATACCCCAGCAGAAAATCCTGCGCCTTCAGATCCGTCGTGATCCCGACCGTATGCCAATCCGACGTGGCACATTGCGCACCGTCCCAGTAGTACGTCATGCCCTCCACACCGTCGAAGACAATCGCCACATGGTGCCACATGCCGTCCGCCACCGTTCCCGAAGTGATTGTCCCTCCCGCCTGGAGCTGGCCGCCGTGCTGCTGATGGAATCCATCGTTCGAAGTCCGAATCCCCAGCGTCTGGCACTGCGCCTCCACAAGATTGCCGAACTTGCAAATCGCCCGTTGCGGCTGCCCCGCCACGACGTCCTCCGCCGCCACCTTGATCCAGGCGGCGAACGTGTACGGTTCGCAGCCACGCGGCTGGTTGAGCACGGCCGCGTTCCCGTCGTCGCGCCAGAAACCCGCCAGACCAGCCGTGCCGTCGAACCACGCGACCGAACCGCGCTCGGCGTCGTTCGTCACGACGGGAAGCGTCCCCTTCGCGACGAGTTCATTCGCCCACGGCCCGCTGTCCGCGCCCGGCCGGCCGGGAATTTCAAAACGCCAGCAGCCGATGCAGTTCCACGCCGCCCATTCGGAAGGCAAAGCGTCCACCACCACGTCGCCGTCCTCCAGCGCCAGACCCGTCTCCGGCGGAACCTGCGCCAGACGCAGCAGCCCCGCCGCGCGCGAGCCAATCCATCCGTTCATGCCGGGCGTCGCAAGATACGACTGCCCCGGCCCGAACCAGACGGCGGCGTCCGTCCAGTCCGGCGTCTCCGCGCATCCATGCGGATCGACGACCCCGCCCGCGTACACGCTGGATCTCCCGTGCGTGGAGATGCGCAAGGCGTCCACGCCCGCGCGGTTCACCGAAAACGCCTGGGCCGCCTGATCGCCCACGTTGTCGTTGTCAAAGAGAAACTCGCACGTTCCCTCCTGGACGTCCACGCGGCTTCCGCCAAGCGCATTTCGCAGGACGAGAGCGCCGCCACCCGTCTTGCGCAGGAAATTGCCGTCCGCCGTCGGCTTCAGGGGGGACTCCATCCACAGCGTCGCGCCATCCTCCACGCAGAAAACGCTTTCGTCCTCCGGTTTCCAGCCGCCGTACCACTCGACACGCGAGACGACCGTCGTGGCGTCCGTCTCACCGTCGCAGGGCGCGACCCGGAAACCGTTGACCCGCACGTCGATTTCCGTCGTCAGCGCCTCGCCCGATGCCATCTTCCGCAGATCCAAAAAGCCGAACGAATACTTGTTCCAGTCGTCGAACGACGGATCTTCCTGTCCCTCGAAATGACTCCAGTTCGCGAGGTTCGTAACATTTCCGCCCGTCGACAGAAGCCAGGCGTTCGTCACGACGGCGGCCGGAAGCAAACGGACGGACGCGGCCAACGCACACGAAAAAGCAATTGTCTTCAATCCCATGGGAGACTCCTTCTAGGTACAAGAACTCAATTGTTTTTGAGTATATCCATTTTTTTTTCTTGTCAATCCCCTACTTTTCGGAATGGAAATCGCGCGGCATCGGACGGAAACACACCTCGTCGTCAACACCTAGATTGATTGGACTAGACGTCGATTCGGACGATGCGACGGATGATGAGCCAGCCGACGACGACGAGCGCGAGCGTCATGCCGACGCAGACCATGCCCGTCAGAGAAAAGAGGAACGGACGCATCACGTCGGGTTTGAGCACCATCATCGCCAGACCCAGAATCAACGGCATACACGAAACGATGATGCCCTGCATCCGCCCCTGCGCGGTCAGCGTCCTGACACGTCGTTCGATGCGCATCCGCCCGCGAATCGTCTCGGAGATCCGGTCGAAGATGTCCGTGAGATTCCCGCCCGTCCGGCGGGCGATGTCAATGGCCGTGCAAACGAGCGTGAGGTCATCCGACGCCAAGCGCCGGTCGAGCGAGGCGAGCGCATCCTCGAAGTTCATGCCGATGCGGAGTTGCTGGAGGAAGACGTTGAACTCCTGCGCAATGGGCTTCTCGCCCGTCTCCACCACGCTCTCGAACGCCTGGTTGAGGGAAAAGCCCGCCCGCAAGGCGTTTGACATCGTGCCCAGGGCGTCGACGAGCTGCTCGTTGAACCGCACACGCCGGCGGTCGCGCAGAATCCGCACGTAGCGTCCCGGCAGCGTGAAGACGAACGCGCCCGCGAGAAGTCCCAGAACGATGCCCGCGACCGTGGAGACGATGTTCGTGAAACTGAACAGCGGAATGAAGAAAAGAAAGAACGCAGCCGACGCCGCGAGGCGTCCCAGCCGGGCGATCTTCGTCGGGGAGATGAAGAGGAAGACGTCCTCGAACTGGCGGCTCGTCTCTTCGCCCATCTGCGCGGCGTACGTGTGCGCACCCTCGTTGAGGACGGAGACGAACAGCCACGCAAAGCAGAAGAACGCACTGCCGGCGGACACAATCGCCGCCCAGAACAACACCGTTTCGGAAACGGGGGGCATCGTCACACCCCCGCCTCTTCAAGACGGACGTCCCGATCCGCATCCGGATCGAACATCGCCGCGTCGAGACGCAGACCGCGGCTTCTGAACTGCTCGTAGAACGTCGGCACCGCGCCGGTCGGCTTGAACGCGCCCATCACTTTCCCGTGTTCGTCCACGCCCGACTGGCGGAACGCAAAAATGTCCTGCATCACGATCTGCTGTCCCTCAAGCCCCGTGACCTCGGATATCGCCACGACTTTGCGCGAACCGTCCGACAGGCGCGATTCATGGATGATGATGTCGACGGCAGAGGCGATCTGTTCGCGAATGGCGCGCGAGGGCAGTTCCATGCCGCTCATCAGCACCATCGTCTCCAGACGCGAAACGACGTCGCGCGGGGAGTTCGCGTGGACGGTCGTCAACGAGCCGTCGTGTCCCGTATTCATGGCCTGAAACATATCGAGCGCCTCGCCGCCACGGCATTCGCCGACGATGATGCGGTCGGGACGCATTCGCAGACAGTTCTTCACCAAGTCGCGGATGGGCACGGCACCGCGTCCTTCGATGTTCGGCGGTCGCGCTTCGAGGCGGACGACGTGCGGCTGTTGGAGACGCAGTTCCGCCGCGTCCTCCACCGTCACGATGCGCTCGTCAGGCGGAATGAAACCGGAAAGCAGGTTCAGCAGGGTCGTCTTGCCGGATCCCGTACCGCCGGCCACGATGATGTTCTTGCGCAACAGCACACAGGCCTTCATGAACTCGGCGGCATTGCGCGTCCACGTGCCGAAACGGATGAAGTCGTCTACTGTAAGCGTCCGCCGCGCGAACTTGCGGATCGTGAGCGTAGGGCCAGACAACGACAACGGCGGGATGATGGCGTTCACACGACTGCCGTCTTCCAGACGCGCGTCCACGTACGGCTGCGATTCGTCGATCCGACGGCCGATGGGGGAGACGATACGCTCGATGACGGCCATCACGCTGTCGTCGTCCAAGAACTGAAGATCCGTCAACTGAAGTTTGCCATGGCGTTCGACGTAGATTCGATGCGCCCCGTTGACCATGATTTCCGTGACGGTGTCGTCGGCCAACAGCTCCTCCAGCGGTCCCAGCCTCAGGGCTTCGTTGAAGACGTCGCGCTCGAGACGCTCTGCGTCGATCCCGGCGGGCAGTTTCCCGTTCCGTCGTACCTGCTCGACGATTTCGTGGATCTTCTGTGTGGCCTGCTGTTCAAGCCCCGCGCGATCCACACCCGCCACGGTGAGACGCTTGAGGTCGAGACGCGCGATGAGTTCCCGCTGGATCTGCTCCTTCACCTGCCGGCGGACGGCTGCCATCGGATCGGGCGGCGGCGGGGGCGGCGGCGTGTCGCCACGCACGACGAACGACGGACAGGCAGCGTCCGCAACGGCGTCCATCGGCGCAGAGACGGGTTCGAGGTTCACCGCGTGGACGACGGCGTCCGCCGGTGCAACGCGCAGCATGACGCTGCCGATCTGGACGAGCGCGTCGGACGAAAGCGCGGTCTCGCCGTCGACGGGGACACCGTTTACATACGTCCCGTTGGCGCTGTGGAGATCTTGCAGCGTCGCCCGCCCCTTGCGCAAGATCAGAAGCGCGTGGCGTTCGGACACTTCGGGGTGGGGAAGGCGAATCTTGTTCGCCGTTCCGCGTCCGATGAAGTACGTACCGTCTTCAAGCGTCTGCCGGCATGGCGTCGATTCGCCGGGACTGACTAGATCGAGCGTGAATGCCATGGTCAACGCCCCCCGCCGATTTCAGCCTGGCGTTTGACGTTCAACGCGCCGATCTCCTCGCGGATCTTCGCAAAATCGACTTGCGGGAGTTCCGTCTCGAACGACGTGTCGTTGCGGTTGCGCAGCGTCAGCGACAGACGGCCCTTGATCTGTTCGGCAAAAACGAGCATTTCGGCCTCGCGCGGCGTGACTTCAAGCGTGACAGTGGAATAGGACGAACCGCCGAACGAGAGTTTCGACGTCTTGGCCGTGTCCTTGCCCGTGGCCAGCACGAGGACGTTCTGCAGAATCGTACACGTGACGAGCTCCTGAACGACCGTCTTCCCGTCGGCCGCCGTTTTCGGAAACGAGAACGTCCCGATGACATCGACGTGGTCGTTCGGTTTCACCATGCCGCTAACGGCGGCCGCGCCCGATGCGTTGATCGACATTGCGCGCATTTTCTTGCGGATGTCGCCCGCAAGGCCACCGCCCAGCGGATTGCCGCCCTCGAAGTCCGACCAGAAGAGGAGTTCGCCGCGACTGCGCCCCGTCACCAATTTGCGCCCGAGGATGTCGTTGAGATGTTCCCGCGTGAGGGCCTGCCCGCGCAGACCGCTTTCCGGCACGGTCTTTTCGCCGAGATCCGACCTGGCGACCACCGTGCCACCCGGCACGTCCTTCCGGAAACACAAGGCGTCCATCGTTCGATGCGTCCGACGGAAGCGGTCTTTCAACTGCTGGAACTCGGCCTGCTTGGCGGACAAGTAGAAGCGTGTGAGGACGGCGGCCGTCAAGCCGAACAAAATTGCTACGACGAGTACGATTTTCTGCTTCATAACTATTCTCTATTCTACCATAAACCCATTCGGTTGTTGAACGCCGTCGGGGCGGGAAGTCGTAATATATCGTGTATCCGCAAAAAGGAGAAGTCCGCAGGACTCGAAAATCGTGGGTGAAACCAGACAACATGTCATGCGAAGAACGGATGCCATGAGCAAGAGAAAGCATGGCATACACAAGGCGCCGGGGAGTACAAACTAACGGAGGTACGTCATTCGTCCCATCCCGACGGCTCCGGGAGCGGGTTCGACGTGCGGAGGCTCTCGATGTACTCCATGTTCCGCCGCGAAGACTCCCGCCGGTCATGGAGAATCTGCTCCCGCGTCCGAACGGGGCGCCCGAGAAACGCCTCCAGACGCGCGCGAAGACGTTTCAATTCGTCGGGCCGGCACTCCCGTTCCGCCTCCTCGTCGAACTGGAGCTCCAGCCGCCACAAGTTGATGAAATACAGACTTCCAAGATCTCCGAGATAACATCCCGCCGTTATGTGCAGTCCGAGCCTCCTGCCATCGTCCGGCGAGACCCCGGAATCGACGATCCGCCTCCGCTCCGCCTTCAGCCAGTCGATGAACGCCATGCGGAACTCCATGCGTTCGGAAAAGGACACCCCGCACCGCCGTGCCGCGTCGAGCCAGGGTTCGACGAGACCTTCGCGCCCGCCGGACCGGTTTCTCATGAGATTGTAGTCCGCGCGTTCAGTCTCCGGCGTAAGGGCTATTCCCCTGTACCGTTCGAGGCACCGTCTCCGGACGTCCTCGTCCGGCAGCGCGGCGATCCGTTCGCCGAGGGAATAGGACCAACAGCCGCGCCCCGCCGCAAGGGCGCTCTCCATTTCCCGGAAGTCATCCTCGAACGGCGTCTTGTGGACGTCCGACGGCGAACATCCGGCCGCCATGGCGAAAAACGCCGCACCGCCCAGCAGACGCCACGCCGCCCGGTTTCGCTTACCGGTCTTCATTCGCTTTCCAATCTTCATCTGCGTTTCTCCTCGTTGACTTCCAAATTCGTCATTCGACGACCTTCTTCCAGTCCAGCCAGACGACGTCGTTCGTCGTGCGCCTCACCTGGTGGTACAGCTTGCGCACCCCGACCGTGCCGAGCCCGTCGAGCATGAGTTCGACCTGGGCGTCCGCCGCGAACGGCCGCCGCCAGTCGGGGTCGTTCCCGATCCGCGTGCGGTTCTGCGGACGCCACCCGAACGGGTGGTCGACGTAGACGTATCCGTCCGTCCAGGCACATT
>CAYZYQ010000098.1:0-8879 GCA_964482645.1 uncultured Lentisphaeraceae bacterium
GAACGTGGAGAGGCAGGGGCGGATGAGGGCGGAAATATAGTATAATGTTCCGCGTGAGCAGATTTCAGATAACGGGTCGAAAGACGATTTCCGGTACGCATCGCGTGACGGGCAACAAGAATGCGGCGCTGCCGATGATTTCGGCAGCGCTTTTGACGGATGAACCGGTCGTGTTGGAGAACGTGCCGGACATTGCCGACGTGGCGAATATGTTCGCCTGCGCCGAGAAATTCGGCGCCCACGTTGAACGCGACTTGGAAAAACGGACGGCCGTTCTGTCGTCGCCGAAACTCAAGACGGCCCGCCTCGACGCCCTGCTGGCACGGAAGATTCGTACGTCCGTCCTCTTTGCGGCGCCGCTCTTGGCGCGGACGGGCGGTGTGCGGTTGCCGCCGCCGGGCGGCGACGACATCGGCCGCCGCCGGTTGGACGCGCATTTCACCGGCTTTGCGGCATTGGGCGCCCAGGTGAAAGTCGGTCGGCGTGGGATGGACATTCGCGTCCCCAAGGGAAAGGGGCTTGTCGGTACGCCGATTCTGTTGGAGGAGGCAAGCGTGACCGCGACGGAGAACATTCTTATGGCGGCCGTTCTGGCGAAGGGGCGCACGGAAATCTACAACGCGGCCTGTGAACCGCACGTACAGGATCTCTGCGCGATGTTGAACGCGATGGGGGCGCACGTATTCGGCGCGGGCACGAATCGTCTGATCGTCGAGGGTGTTGAATCGCTTCACGGCGCAACCGTCCGCGTGGGGTGTGACTACATCGAGGGGGCGAGCTATCTCGTCGCGGCCGCCGTGACGGGCGGTGAAATGACGTTGACGGAAATTGACCCCGACGTTTTCGCGATTCTCTCGCGCGTGTTCGCCCGTTTCGGTGTGAAGTGGACGTGCGATGCGGCGGCGCGGACGTTGCGGATGCCGGCGCGGCGGCGCCGCCGCCAGATGGCCTACGATCTCGGCGACGCGATTCCGTCTATCGCCGACGGCCCGTGGCCAATGTTCCCAAGTGACTTGATGAGTGTTTTGATCGTCCTTGCCACGCAAACACGGGGGACGTGTCTCTTTTTCGAGAAGATGTTTGAAAGCCGACTCTATTTCGTCGACCACTTGATCGGCATGGGCGCGAAAATCGTCCAGTGCGATCCGCACCGTGTCGTCGTGACGGGTGCCACGCAGCTCGTCGGTAGCGTCGTCACGTCACCTGACATTCGGGCCGGCATTTCGCTCATCCTCGCGGCGCTTTGCGCGAAGGGCGGAACGACCATCCTCAACGCCGAATCCGTTGATCGTGGTTACGAGGCTGTCGAACGCGAACTGGCCGCGCTTGGCGCGGACATCCGCCGGGTGAAGTGAACGGATGCGAGGGACGTGCGAGATGAAAAAACGGAACCACACGCCGCAGGGCATGAAAATCCTCTTCGAGGACGCGGACGTGATTGTCATTGAAAAAGCGGCGGGATTACTGACACAGACGCCGCCCCGCAGTCGGGAGGACAGCGTGGAATCGCGTTTGACGGATTATGTACGCAAGGGTCAGTGGAAGAGCAGTCGCCGCGTCTACCTCGTCCATCGGCTTGACCGCGAAACGTCGGGCGTGATGATGGTGGTGAAGCATGAGGCCGTGCAGACGTGGTTTCGCGCGAACTGGTCTGACCTGACGACGAAGACGTATCTCGCTCGTGTGGAAGGGACGCTCGACGCGGATGCGGGCGTTTTCGAGAGCTATCTGAAGGAGGACGACCGCTATTTTGTCGCGAGCGTCGCGGACAAGGCGGCGGGCAAGTTCGCTCGTACGGAGTGGCGGAAGTTCGTGCCAGGCGTGGAGGAACAGCCGGTCGTACGTACGGGTACGTTCGCGTCCACGCTCGTGGAGGTGACGCTCAAGACGGGGCGTAAAAATCAGATCCGCGTCCATTTCCGCGAGGCTGGTCATCCCGTTGTCGGCGATGCGAAATACGGCCATGGCCGTCGGGGCGATACGCTCTGTCTCCATGCGTGGAAACTTGCGTTCGTCCATCCGCGTACACACGAGACGCTGTCGTTTGAAACGGAATTGCCGCGCTTTGCGCGGGGAGGTACATGATAATGTATCAGAAAGTCTACGTTTGCGGACATCGCAATCCGGACTGCGATTCGATTACGAGCGCGTTTGCGTTGGCCGATCTGCGCCGCCGCACGGGCTGGTGCAACGTCGAGGCGATTTGCCCCGGACGCCTGCCCGACCGCGTGAAATGGGTGTTCGACCATTTCCACGTCGCGCCGCCGCGTTGCGTGGGCGACGTCTACGTGCGTGTACGCGATCTCGTGTCTCCCGACGTGCCAATCATCTCCGCCGCTACGCCGTTGATCGACGCGCTGCGCGAACTTGAGGCGAGCGGCGAATCTTCGCTCCCCGTCGCGGCGGCGGACGGTTCGTTCTGCGGGATGCTTTCGCCCGCCAAGCTTCTTTCGCTTTTCATTGCCAAGGATGATCTGACGCGACCGACGGGTACGGCGCCACTTCATGCCTGTCTGCAGGTTCTACAGGCGTCAGACCGTATTCACGATATCAAAGCCGCCGCGATCCGCAATTCCCACAACCACTTCCCTGTGGTGGACGAGGGGGGGCGTTTGATGGGTACGTTGCTCAAACGCGCGTTCGCAGAAACGCCGCCATACCGTATGATTCTCGTCGATCACAACGAGACGGACCAAGGCATCCCTGGGCTGGAAGAGATTCCCGTCCTCGAAGTCGTCGACCACCATCGCATTTCCTTCACGTCGACGCCCGAACCCATCCGCTACACGGCGGACGTGGTGGGATCGACGTGTACGCTCGTGGCGCGGATGTTCCGTGGCGCGGGACTGCGCCCGTCGCGCGAAGTGGCGGGTATTCTCCTTGCCGGCGTCGTGGCGGACACGCTGTTGTTCCAGTCGCCGACAACGACGGAGGTCGACCATGCAATTGCCACCTGGCTGGAGAAGATTTCAGGTGAGACGGCACAGACGTTGATGGATGGCATGATGTCCGTCGGTTCTGCGCTCAACACGTTGTCCCCGGAAAACGCAGTCGAATCCGATCGTAAGTCCTACACGGAAGGGGGCTTCCGTTTCTCCTTGGCGCAGATCGAGGAATCGAACCTTGCGCTCTTCCATCGCCAGCAAGATGTCCTCCAAACGGCGCTTGATCGTGTGTGCCAGGCCGAACGTCTCGACTTCGCCGCGTTGCTCGTGACGGATCCCGTGCGCGGCAATTCGGAACTGCTGTTCAGCGGTGCCGAGACCGTCCGTCGCGCCCTGCCGTGGCGGCGGGGCGCGGACGGCGTGTTCGCGTTGCCGGGAATTCTTTCGCGCAAGAAACAGCTTCTCCCCGAAGTCCTCTCGACGTTGGCGACGCTCACGCCATAAGTTGACGGTTTGCCTGGTCTCGTTTCGGTTCAGTTGACGCGAAAGGCAGGGCGTGGTAGAATGGCGGACATGGCGAAGACACTCAAAATCCCCTACGGTATCAAGGACTTCAAGACCATCCGCGAGGAGGGCTACTACTACGTCGACAAGACGGCTTACATCCGCCGGATGGAGGAGCGCGACCGGTTCGTCTTCTTCGTGCGCCCCCGGCGCATGGGCAAGTCCCTCTTCGTCGAGACGCTGCGCTGCTACTACGACGTCAACGAGAAGGCGAACTTCCAGAAGCTTTTCGGCGGTCTCGACATCGGCGAGAACCCCACAGAGAACGCGAACAGCTATCTCGTGCTTGCGCTGGACTTTTCCGTTGTCAACCAGGGGTCGAAGGAGACCCTGACCGAGGCGTTCGAGCGCTACGTCGGCGAACGCCTGGATCTCTTCCTCATGCGCTACCCGGACGTCTACGATGCCGAGTTCCTGAAACGGTGCGACGCGACGACGGCAGCCGGCAAGTTCAACCTCGCGACCGGCCGTGCAAAGGAGGTCGGGAGCGAGATCTACCTGATCATCGACGAGTACGACAACTTCACGAACACCATGATGCGCGACGAGGCGAACGCGGACTATCGTTCCGTCACGCACGGTGCCGGGTTCTACCGTAGCTGGTTCAAGGCGTTCAAGGAGGGCTGCTCGCGCATCTTCATGACGGGCGTCTCGCCCGTGACGATGGACGACCTGACGAGCGGCTTCAACATCGCCGCCAACCTCACGCAGGACGAGGCGTTCAACGCGATGGCCGGCTTCTCCGAGGCCGAGGTCGAGAAAATGTATTCCGACTTCCTGGGGACGGGGCGTTTCATGGCGGGCGACTCGGCGGCGATCGTGAAGTCCATCAAGCCGTGGTACGACGGCTACTGCTTCGCGGAGGAGAAGATCGGGCAGGAGTGCGTGTTCAACAGCGACATGGCGCTCTACTACCTGAAGGCGCTCGTCGCGAAGGGCGAGCCGCCGAAGAACATGGTGGACGCCAACATCAAGACGGACTACGAGAAGCTGAAAATCATCGCCGACATCCAGCGCCGGCAGTGCGGCGACGGCGCGAGCGTGGGCGTCCTGCCCGTCACGGAACAGCTCGCGGCGACGGGCGAAATCTCCTTCGACCTCGTCGAGAGCTTCCCCGCCGACAGGATCTCCGACCTCGCGAACTTCCACTCGCTCTTCCACTACTACGGCATCGTCTCGATGCAGGAACGGCGCGAAGGGCAGACGGTCTTCAAGATCCCGAACGTCTGCGTCCGCCGCCAGCTCTTCGACTATCTCCGTGACGCCTACCGCCGGACGCGGACGCCCGACTGGATGGAATGGTCGCGCCTCGCCTCCGCGTTCGCCTACCGGGGCGAGTACGAACCGTTCCTGAAACGCCTCGCGCAGGACTACGCGGAGACGACGCCCGTGCGCGGCGGCCTCCAGGGCGAGATCCGCGTGCAGGGCTACATGCAGGCGGAGTTCGGGCACCTCAAGTTCTACCTCCTCGCGCCGGAGATGGAGCTCTCGCGCGGGTTCTGCGACTTCTGCCTCTTCCCGGAGCGCGTCCACTACGGCGACGTGCTGCACAGCTACCTCGTCGAACTCAAGTACGCGAAGGCCGACGCGACGGACGCGGAGATGGCCGCGAAAGTCGACGAGGCGAAGGCGCAGCTGGCGAAATACCGCGCCGACCGTTCCGTCCCGTCGCTCGCGCGGGGCACGACGCTCCACCAGATCGTCTACGTCTTCCGGGGCGCGGAACTGCACACGCTCGACGAAATCGTCTGCGAGCAGATGCCGTCCATGCCTCTCCATGCCTCCGTGTGAGGAATGGTGCGGCCGTGGTTTCCCGTTGAACCATCCTTGGAAATTATTTTCGCATTCACGGAAATTGTGGCTTGCCGACGGGGATGGGTTTTGATATACTATCACCCGTTTTCAGATGGCGAGAGTAGCTCAATTGGTAGAGCATCAGATTGTGGATCTGAGGGTTGCGGGATCGTGCCCCGTCTCTTGCCCCAAATTTTCCGTCCGGGGCTTAGCCGGACGGTTTTTCCTTTCAAAGGAGTCGTGGCATGACGGACAAGGCGCTGCTTGAACAGTATCTGCGCAGGATTCTCAACTCGAACGTCTACGATGTGGCGATTGAAAGTCCGTTGGAGGAGGCGGCTGCGTTGTCCGCCAAACGGGGAAACACGTTTCTGCTCAAGCGTGAAGATCTGCAGTATGTGCATTCGTTCAAGTTGCGTGGTGCCTACAACAAGATGTCGCGTCTGTCCGCCGACGCGCTACAGAAGGGCGTTTTGGCGGCGTCGGCGGGCAATCATGCGCAAGGCGTGGCGCTGAGCGCGCGCAAACTCGGCTGCAAGGCTACGATCGTCATGCCAGTGACGACGCCGGAAATCAAGATTGCGTCCGTCAAGAGCCTCGGCGCGTCCATTGTCCTCGCGGGCGATTCCTATTCCGATGCGGCGGCGGAGGCGGCGCGGCTCGTAAAGGAAAAGGCGTTCACGTTCATTCCGCCGTATGACGATCCAGATGTCATCGCCGGGCAGGGGACGGTGGCGATGGAGATTCTGCGCCAGCGGCCGGGGAAACTGGACGCCGTCTTCGTCCCCGTGGGCGGTGGCGGGTTTGCGGCCGGCGTGGCCGTCTACATCAAGGCTGTCCGTCCGTCCGTCAAGGTCTATGGGGTTGAGCCGGTCGATTCGGACTGTATGGATCGTTCGATCAAGGCGGGGCGGCGTGTCGAACTGTCTGAAGTCGGGCTCTTTGCCGACGGCGTGGCCGTGAAGAAGCCGGGCAAGATCACCTACGATCTCTGCCGGCGCTTTT
Source organism: uncultured Lentisphaeraceae bacterium (assembly GCA_964482645.1). Taxonomy (GTDB): domain Bacteria; phylum Verrucomicrobiota; class Kiritimatiellia; order RFP12; family UBA1067; genus RUG572. The sequence continues at coordinate 6,249 of CAYZYQ010000098.1, forward strand.
TGGACGGTCTCGTCCGTGTGACGACGGACGAGACGTGTGCGGCGATTAAGGATATTTTCGAGGCGACACGTGCCATTTGCGAACCGGCTGGCGCGTTGGCGCTCGCCGCCGCCAAACAGCACGCCGCGAAGAAGGGGGCGCAGGGCGAAACGTACGCCTGCATCATCTCCGGCGCGAACATGAACTTCGACCGCATTCGTTTTGTCTGCGAACAGACGGAAATCGGCGAACGGCGCGAGGCCATTTTGGAGTGCCGTATCCCCGAAGAGCGCGGCGCGTTCAAGGCGTTCATCCGCCATCTCGGCAAGCGCAACGTGACGGAATTCAACTACCGCTACTTCGATCCCGACAAGGCCTACGTGTTCGTGGGGTTGTCCGTGGCCGACCGTTCGGAGACGCAGCAGGTCATCCAGCAACTGGCGAACGTACGGATCGGGACGATTGATCTGTCCGACGACGCACTTGCCAAAGAGCATATTCGCCACATGGTGGGCGGCCACACGCGCGGGATTCACGACGAAGTTGTCTATACATTCGAGTTCCCGGAACGGCCGGGCGCGTTGGCGGACTTTTTGGAGGCCATCTCGAATTCCTGGAACATTACGCTCTTCCACTACCGCAACCACGGCGCCGACCATGGAAAGGTTCTCGTCGGGCTTCAGGTGCCGAAGAAGGAACGGGCGGCATTCACGCGGACGCTCCGTGCGCTCGGCTACGTGTTCAAGGAGGTTTCGTCCAACCCGGCGTACCGCCTTTTCCTAGGCAACCGCGACTAGTCGCCGCGATACTTGCCACGGCAGTTGCTACAGAAGAAATCTGGCCCCGCCCAGGTTGTCTCCTCTTCGTGGCCGCATTTCTTGCAGACCCGCAGAGTGCGTTCACGGACGAGACGTACTTGTTCGGCGTGGTCGTCGAGATAGAGCGGCGGGAAATCGTTGACCCGCGTCTTGGAGAAAAGGGTTTGGTTGAACGGGACGGGTTTGCCGTCTGGACTGTGAAAGCCAACCACCTGAATGCGCTTGCCGAAGAGGCGGGCGCGGCGGATTGCGGGGAGGTAGGCGATGTCGTCGCTCAGGAGGATTGCCACATCGTAGGCCGATGGCTGCGCGGCGTAGAACAGAAGCGAAGCGGCGAGGGACATCTTAATCCAGTTTTCATCATCGCCACCGTCGAGTTCGTGGATTTCCGTTTCGTAGCCACAGTTCTTTTCAAGGAAGTCGTAGAACGAATACTGCTTGGCCGCGCTGAAACCGGCACGGGACGGCGGAAGCGTCCCGAAGTAGAGTGTTCGCACGAGAGAAACGTCCTCGTCCAAACGGTCTGCGACGTCTTCGCAGAAAATTTTTGGGAGTTTCTGGTAGTCGATTTCAAACCCGTTCGTTTCGTTCAAACGCGCGAACAAGGCGGTTCGGCCACGATAAAGCCACCCGCCGTCGATAAACACCATCGCCTTGACTGACATCTGTCATCCCTCGGTTTTCGATACGATATATGTGATAATCTATTTGCTTTCTGGCAGATTGATACGCCAGGGAATTGAATCGTCGTCGCCTTTTCCGACATCGAGAATTTCCGTTTTCGGAGACGCGGCCGTACCGGCTGGCGGCGTGGACGCCGCCTTGGGCGGTTGCGCCGACGCGAACGGGGGCGGGACGGCTTTCCGTTTGGCGGTGCGCGTCTTCTTGAGCAACGCCTCCAATTCGGGATCGTCCGCTTCGGCATCCTTGAAGTAGTCGATCGCGCCGTTCGTCTTCCCAGCGGCGGGCTTCGGGGGCGGCGGCAACGGGGCGGCCTTGGCCGGCGGCGGGGGCGGAACGTCCGTCTGTTGCGGCGTGACGGCTGGTTTCGGCGGGGGCGGCGGCGGGAGAGCCGCTTGGGCGGCGGCCGCCGCGTTCAAGGCATCCTGCCGTGCGTAGTACTCAGGATAGAGGCGGCGGCGCTGCTGTTCGAGAATGGCCTTGCTCTGATCCTCTTTCAGTTTCTGGCGTTCGGCCTTGATCCGTTCGCGTTCCGCTTGAAGCGCATCCTGCTGGCGGCGGATTTCTTCTTTAAGGCGGATGGCCTCAAGGGATTCCGACAACGCGGCGGGCGACGGCGCGGCCACGGCCGGGGCGGCGGGCTGGGCGGCCTGTTTGGAAAGCGCCGTAGCCAGCGAATCGATTTTCTCCAAAAGCGGTTTCAGGACTTTCGCGTCCGAAGATTCCGTCTGTGCTGGCGTGGCGGGCTGAGGTACGGGCGGCTGAACAACGACCGGCGGCTGTTGAGCCGGCGCAGGACGTTCGCGCAAGGCGATGTCCAGCAGACGGTCGTTCAGCGACTGGTTGCGGTTGATGACGGCCACGACGACGAGCGTGAACGTCACGACGACAACCACGAGGAGGACGACGAAGAAAACCGAGAGGCCGAGCATCCGTTTGCGGGCCTTGGCCTGTTCGGCGTTGAGATATTCCTGGAACGCTTTCAAGACGGGAAAGTCGTTGGCGCTCGTGCCGGATTGGTCGAAGAGGCTGACGGCCGACGTCTGCGGCGGAACCTGCTGCGGATCTTGTGGTGTCTCGGTCATATCTTCCTTTCTAAAACGGTGAACATTTTAACATGGTAGGCCTCCTTTTGCAACCCCCGCTTTGTGGT
>CAYZYQ010000099.1:0-8615 GCA_964482645.1 uncultured Lentisphaeraceae bacterium
GGTGGAAGTACGCCGTCTTGTCCACGTAGATGCACCCCGACCGCCGCAGGTCGGGGAAGTCGCTCGTCGTCGTCGCTATCGGTCTCATGGCGACATTATACCACAGGAGACGGCGTTGCGGACGCGCGGCGCCCTTATTGGCCCTGCGACAGGCTGGACATGAAACGCTGGGCGGGTTCGCACCCCATCTTCGCCGCCTGTTCGATAAACGCGACGTAATTCTGACGACGATCGAACAGGGCGTTGTATTCGTTGATCCGCTTCAGCCAGCTGTCGTACTCGATCGACTCGGGCGTCAACTGGACGGCAATCGCCCGCTGGTAGACATCCGCGTTCATCTTGTCCGTCATCAAACACCATCCCGAAAGACCGTAGTAGTAGACGTACCATTTGTCCGTCTTGTCCTTCCTGTAGAACTCGGTGAAGCTCTCGTGCGCCGCCTTGCTGTCGGCAACCTTCTTGTCCGACGAAAAAAGGCGAAGCAACGCCAACTCGTACTTGGCCGCCATGTGATTGGGCAAAATCTTCAGCGCATGTTCGTATGCGTATCGTGCATCCCTGTCTGTCAGTTTCAAATCCAGCAATGGCCTGAACTGCGCGTTCCAGCGTTGGTTCTGCCGTTTTTCCGCATTGGTCTTCGGCTTCCTGAATGGCGGCTTCGGCAATCCAATCGCGACAAGATTCCCCAGCCTGTACCACGACTCCGCGCAGCCGGCGCGTCCGGCCGCCCGCCAGTACTTCGCGGCCTCGACGTAGTGGACAGCCCGATCCGTGCGATTCGTGTCATTCGCCTTCCCGAACTCGATGCGCCCAAGAAGAAACCCCGCCCTCTTCTCCCCCGCGTCAAAGGCCTCCTTGAACCAGCCAAGGACACTCGCCCACTCCTCGTCGGTCACGGTGTCCATCGCCCCGTCCAGGTTGCCGGACATCCACTGCCGCACGAACACGCGCTTCGCAACGGGCTTTCGCTCTGCGGCGGCAACAAGCAGCCTTATTCCGGTCCTCACGTCCTTCTTCCGTCCGTTTCGCCCCAGAAGATAGTCGACGGCAATCTTCACGTCGTCGACCTCGGAACGCCCCGCCTCTGCCGTCGACGCGGTCGACTGCCCGACCGTGCGCGTTCCGTTCAGCCCCGTCGCCCCCCACGCCGAGAGTCCGCCGACGGACTCCAGCACAACCAAGGCCAACCCAACCACGACACATTTACTGAATGCGGCCATCATAGCCCTCCACGAATGAAAGCACGTCGGTTTCCCAAACATGCCAGTTGTACTGTTTTTTGAAATGGACAAGCGCGTCACGCAGTTTACACAGCTGCGGAAACGACATCTTGTCACTGAAGATGCGAACATAGCCCTCGGCGTTCAATTTCCGTTTGATTTCCTGCCAGTCCGAACCGAAGAAGAACGATTCGTCGACGACGTATCCCTTTCCCGGAATCGGCGTACAGTTCCAATGGCCTTTCCCGTCATCGCCGCGTGTCACGTCGGAGCTCTTCACCTGCCAGTCGTTCTTCAGCAGATAGAGCCGCCCACGGCGCAGCCAGAAGTCCTCGCACCGCATTCCGGAGAGTTCCCGTTCCATTGGCGTCCGAACCGCCCGCTGCCGCCCCACGGGCCGGTCAAGCCGTGCTTCGAGATCTTTCAAAACCCGTTCCAGACGCGCCGCCTCGCGTCGACTGTATTCGGACTCGGTCGTCAACGTGGCCAAGGCGTCTTCAAGGTCGCGCCGTTCAGATTTCAACGACGCCAGCGCCGCCACGTTCGAAGCGACGCCGCTCCGCAGCATCGCCTCGTTCACGGCCACCATCCGAGATGCGTTCGTGTCGGCAAACGACCGCTGAATCCGCACCGCCGCCTTCAACTCGTCACGCCGCCGCACGAGCCGCTCGATTTCCTGGTCGACAAGCATCTGCTCCGTGACGGCCTCCGCACCGTCCGTCTCCTTCCCCGCCGGCATCAGGGCGGAGAGAATGGCAACCATCAGCGCGATGAAACAGACGCCGCCGAACGTGTTGCACATCGTGTCCAACAGCATGTCGAGACTTCCCGTTCCGGGCTTGCTGCGCACGTTCTTCATCGGCCGCCTCCTCTACTGCCAACCGTCACGTCCACGTTCTCTTCAAGCGGATCGCGCCCGCAGCTGAATCCCAGGTCTTTCACGCGCGACGCCAATTTGTCCATCATCTCCACGCCCGACGGCCGCACGAGCAGAATCACCGTGTGGGTCGTGTGGTCGAGCTGCAGCAGCTCGTCCTCCACGTCCGCGTACAAACGGGCCAGCGGAATCCACCGCCGTTCCGCCGACTTCTCCAACGGGCGCAACACCTCCACGCCGCCGCGTCCGCACACGAGGTAGACGGGGATCTTGTGCAGTCCGCGTTCGGGAATGAGCGTGATGCCGTTGCGACCCGTCAGCGTTGTCAGACGCTTTTCAAGCATCCGCCGCGTCTCCTCCATCTCCCGCACCTTCTGCCGGTTCCGCGCATCGGCCTTCCGCGCCGCCGCAACGCGCTGACGCAACGCCTCGACCTGCGAGAAAAGCGCCAGCCGTTCACGTTCCTTCTCGGACAATTCAGCCGCCAGTTTCTGCGCGACCTCCGGCGCGGCCGCGCCTTTGATGGACACGATCATGCGCTTGGCCGCCTCCCGCGCCGCCGCCAGTTCCTTCTGCAGCGCCGCGATTTCGAGTTCCAGCTTCTCGATGTCGGCGTGTTCGGAAACGAGCGGCTCCGGCGGTGCGGCCGGTTCTTCCCGCGTGTTGGCGAAATCAAGAGTCATGGTCAGAACAATCAGAATCAGGATGCCGCAAAGCCCCGTGATGATGTCCTGAAACGCAAACAGCGAGAATTGGACCCTTGTACGACGAACGCCCATGTCCCGTCCTACTTCTCCGTTTCCGTCTCCGGCTTCGCCAGACGCAGCAGCGAGATGACGTTCACGTGCACGTAGTCGCGGCACGAATCGAAGAACAGATCCTCCTGCCGCCGCAACAACGTCATTGCCAGCTGTACGACCATCGCCAGCACGAGCGCGACGAACGTCGTGTCGAACGCGATGCTCAGATTGCCCGTCACGGGAATCAGACTTTCCTTCAACGACGACACGGCGGAGACGTCCGCGTTCAAGACGGCGCCGAAACCGCCGATTGCGCCCGACAAGCCGACGACCGTCCCGATGAACCCCAGAATCGGAATCACCCACACGATGCCCGCCAGCAACCCGTAGCTCGCGTCCATGTGGTTTTCATCGTTCTCCGCCTGCGCCCGCAGCATTTCGGAAACGTCCGACACGTTGCCGAGGTTCTTCAAGTTGAGCAGCGCCCGCTCGATGCGGTTGAAGAGCACGAAGCGTTTCGGGTCGTCCACCGCCGCATTGAGCGTCTTGAGCACGTCCAACGCCGTTTCGGACGTCAAGGTGAACGACGCGCCGACGGGAATCAGCTCGATCCCAAACGCCCGCCGCTGAAAAGCCAGTTTCCGCCACTTCACGAAAAGGATGACGAATGCGAGGAAGAAGAGCGCCACCATCGCGTAGGGCGTCCACCCCCGCGCCAGAATGATCGCCACGGCGGGATGGTTGCGAACCGACGGCGGCACGTGGCAGAGCGCAATGAAAAACGCGCCCGCCAGCAGGGTCGCCACGAACAGGGCGAACCACGTGTTCACGTCCGTGTATTTCGCGCCGCTGAACCCGAATCGCCGTTCGATGTCGCCGTGATGCCAGTCCAGTTCCTTCCGCTCAGTCTTCATCGTCTTCGCCCTCGCCTTTCCTGTTCGCCTTGTTGATGTCCTTCAGCCTCTGATTCATCAAATCCTCCGCCCAGCGCAACGCGCCACGATACCATTCGACGCAGTCGCTGCCGTCACCAGGGTAGCCGGCGTCTATCTGCGGCACGTCGCGGCCAATGCCGTCGGCGTACTGCCGCAGCATGGCAAGGGCCTCCTTCCTGACGCTGACCATGTCTCGTACAGCCGACTCGAATACCGTGTATTTTTTCTCCATTTCCGCATCATAATCGGACACTTTCCGCTTGCCCTGTTCATAGGTGATCTTCTCGCTTCCAATGTCGCCATTCAGTCCCTCGATGAATTCCGAACGCGCGTCCACATGGGCCTTCCAACCGGCATAGGCCTTCAACAGCCTCCCTCTTGCTTTTGACACCGTCTTCATCATCTCGTTGAATCCGTGGTCGCCTCTTTTGAAGTCACGGCTTTCGGAATCAGTGTAGTCCAGATCGAGTTTACTGGTGTCCACGCCTTGGACGTCCCACACAAGGAACGGCCTCAAATGCCCCCAGAACGTATCGAGTTCGGCAAGCGCCCCGACCTGACGCTCGTACTTCCTGCGCTCGACCGTCTTCCACGTGACGCCGTTCAGGCGTACGGCGAAGCGCCGCGTGTTGCCGTCGTAGCGCGTGTTGCGCAACGTCCAATCGTCCGTCCCAGAATCGCCGCGCACCATGAAAGCCGCCACGCCCAGAACCTTTCCGTCCCCGTCGACCACGGGGCTTCCGCTGTTCCCGTGCACGATTTCGGCATTCGTCTCCAACGCCTGCGGGCCGACCCCCTGGACGAATCCCTTGCTCTCCGTGACCACGCCCTTCCCCAAGCTGTTTCCGTAGACCGCCACGAAGTCGCCGACATTGGGCATCGCCGTATTCTGCCGGAGCGGTTCGCGCGTCGTCCCCACCACTTCGAACCGCGCCAAGTCGCGTCCGTCGCCCGCCACGGCAAACGCCCCCAACGTCAACGCCGTTCCGTCAAGCAGACGAATGCGCGGCGTCTCGGCGCTGCGAAGGACGTGTTCGTTCGAGATGAGATACGTCTTGCCGTCCATCTCCAGCAGAAAGCCGGTGCCGCTTCCCTCCTTGCATTCGATGATGGCGAGTTTGTCCCGAACGTACTTGAATCCCGCCGAAGCCGAAAGATCGGACGTTTCGTTCTGTTTGCCACGCTTCACATCGTCCCGTCCTTTGGACGACGACGCCAGCAACATTCCCACGACGAGCAACGACACGAAGCAGAAAGCCAGCGCCGTGCAACACGCGGCGACGATGAGCGTTTTTCGACGTCCGACCGGACTCTTCGGCTCGACGTTCCCTGGAGGTGGCTGGCATTCGTCGTCCGCCGACGGCGTTTCCGCCTCCACGAAGGCTTCGGGGTCCGGCGCCGAATGCGGTCGGCGTGCGGACGTACGCATCCGCGTCAGATGCATGGGCTCCTCCACGGGAAGTTCCACCGTCTCCGGCATCGTCCGCACGGGATTCCAGAGTTCCGTGTCACGGATATGCGCCCACCTCAAGCGGTCGGTCGACACCTCGTCGAGCGAACCGAGCAAATTGAGATTGATTCGCCGCCGCACCTGTTCGGGCGGGAACGGCCCTTCGATGCGTCCATTCTTTCGAATCCAGTACACCATGCGTTTTCGTCTCCTTGCACGTCGCCGCGACAGCCTACTTCTGCTGACCAAGCTCCCGGAAGAACGGAATCTTCCTGGCAATCCGCTTTGCGTTCTCCGGCGAAACTTTTTTCAACATCGTTTCGATTTCCGATTCGGCGTCGACCGGTTTCCCGTCCCGACAGACCTGGTACAATGGCTCGCCTGGAATAAAGGCATCCTTCATCTCCGCCACGAAACACCATGCTCCCTCTTGGGCGACAAACGCCTTGCGCAAGACGAGTTCATTTCCGTCGCGGCGGAGGACATAGAGCGGATGCGTACGTTCAACGCCGTCCTGCACGATTGGAATGAGGGCTTTTGGATTCCGGGCCAAAGCCGGATTGCGCGGGTCGAACAGGATGCAGCCCGCCGTTTCGACTTTCAACCACCAAATGTCCTGACATGCCTTTCGCACTGAATGTCCTGCCGTGTACAGCTTCAGCCAGTCCTTCGGAAATTCCGCAAGCGCCTTGGCGCTTTCTTCATTCCGCTTCTTGACGCGCCCGTCCCACAGACACGCCCATGCCAGAAAAGGAGAGACGCCATCAACTGAAATCGGTTTCGCGAGTTCCGCCAATTCCTGAATCTTCTTTTCAAGTTTCTTGTCATGCGGCAGCAGATGCAGATCTTTCAGCCACTTGAAATAGGTGTCCAGAAACCAAACCCGACGCCACGCGGGATAGTGGCCGACACACAAGAAATTCCCCCTGAAGAGCAGTTCCTCGTTTTTGACAAAACTTGATTTACGAGCCTCGGAAAGATGCCCTTCGATCTTATCGCGTAGAAAAGACCCGAATGTGGAAACCGACTGACCCGAAGCCTTCTGATCCAAAGTCTTCACCCTGTCCACCAGTTCCTTGACTTCTTCCGTCGCCTCAAGTTCCTGCCACTCCGGCTTGCCGCCCTTTCTCAGCAGTTGCGATGCCATTTCCTTGTTATTGAAATCCAGAATCTCGCCGTCGACGATCCATTCATCTTTCTTCACGTAGTCGGGATGGTGGATCTTCGGCTTCCCCGACGCAATGGCAAAGAACTTGGCGACGCCGGACTTCGACAAGCCCACGAGCGAATAGAGGGCGGGAATCTCCTCATAGCCCTTCACCTCCTCGACGATTGCCGAAAGTTTTTCGGCACGATCGACATTCACGTCGAACAGCGACGCAAAAATACGCCGTTCCTGCGCCGTCTCGTCCAACACGGATTTGACGTCCTCGACACCCACGGGGTGCGGCATCAACGGCTTGACGGCGGCGTAGGCGGAATAGTTCGCCAACAACGCCGCACGGGCGGCCGTCATGTCCGTGGCCGTCTTCGCATTTCGAATCGCGTCGATTGCCTGGCGAACGTTCTTCTGGCATTCCTCCGCCTCGGCAAGGTTCTTCTCGACCTCGGTCAACGCGCTCGCCTTTTCCGGAAGCGCCGTTCCGTAGACGTTTCGCCAGCCCGCCAGTTTCTTCCGCCCCTCTTTTGCGCGTTCGTCGATCGATTCGCCGCCAACCTCCGTGCGCAACAGGCGGATGACGTCCTCGACCTCCGCGACCGTTTTTTCGTACAGGTTTGTTCCTTTTTCCCGTGTCGCCGCCGTTGTTTCGTCAAGATGACGGTTCCACGAGGCCTTGAGACGGCGAACCTCCCGTGCATAGGCGGCGTCTTCGCTTTTCAACAACGCCTCCACCCGCGCGAAACGCCCCGTAATCGACGAGACGTCCGCCTCCGCCCACTGCAGATCGTTCTGCGCGGCAAGCGCCGCGAGAACGCCCGCGATTTCGTTCGTCCGCGCAGCGTTCGCCGTCGCCAGCGTCTTCAATTTGCCAACGTACACGTTGACGCGGGGATCGTCGTAGACGTCCTTCGCCTCCTGCTCCAGCCGTCGCAGCGCCTCGCCCACGCGATCGACGGCGTGCGGACCCGCTATCAAGGCGTCGAGTTTGGCCGCCTCGCCCTCACACCGGTCGTTGAAGAGCTTCTGCCGCAGCCACCATCCCGAAACGCCCAGCACGGCAACGATTCCGGCCATCACGCAGAAGGTGGTCTGGAGAACCTTTCGCCGCTTCGCCTCTTCTTCATGCGCGATCACGCGCCGGGCGTCACGCAAAAGGTCTTCGGGCGGTTCACGATCCAGAAACTCCGTCAACGCCAAGGACTCCCGGATTTCAGCCGTGTTTTCCCGCTGGACGGCGGCATGAAGCCGCTCGCAGGCGGCGTTGTAGCGCCGTTCACGTTCCTCCGCCTCCTGTTCTTCCGCGCACCGGCGACGGCAGGCGTCCACCATCCCGTTTTCAGTTTCGGGAATCGTCCACCCCTGTTCGACCAGCGCGTCGATCGCCCGCAGCATCGAAGACGCCAGCACCCGGTTCCACGTCCCCTCGTGGCACGTTCGCAGAAGGTCGATGTTTTCACGCCCCTCGACGTCCCTGCGCCGCGCGTCCCGTTCCGCCAGAAACGCCCGCACGGCATCCGCGCCGCGCCCTGTCGGCGCGTGCTGCCACGCCGTCTCGACGAGTTCCTGGGCCAGCCGCGTCATTTCCTCGTCGTCGCCCCGCGCACGGGCGGACACAAACTTGTCGAGATACGTCTGCTGGAACGCGCGTTCCGCCTTTTCGAGAACTTCCATCCAGTTCTGCGAAGAATCGACTTCAACCAGTCGCCGCAGCGCCTTGACGGCCAGCGCATTGTCGTTCAGACGCACGGCCTTGCGGTACATCCGCAGAAACGGTTCGGCCGTCTGCGTGTTCTTGCCGAGCTCCAGAATCCGTTCGACCAGGGCGCGGTCGAGAGAGACGGGACGTTCCCAGTCCTGCCGCTCGCACAACGCCTCCCAATCGGGCAACCGGATGAAATCGAGCGCGTTGATTTCGTCCAGCAGACGCGGCGTGTCCTCCATCATCCGCACGGCGTCGCTGATCTGCCCCGCGTCAATGGCCGACTGAACGGATTCAAGACGGGCGTTCACCTTCCGCACGGCCGTGCCATACGCCGTCGCCAGGGAAGCCCCTTCGCCGAGCAGACCATCCGTCTCGACAACCCGCATGATGCGGGAAATGAGAATCGTCGACTTCATTTACTCGTCCCCTTCCGACTGTCTGCCCCTTGGCGTGAACATTCAACCCACTTAACACCTTTGATTGTAAAACTTATCGGACGGCGTGCATTCTCCTCCGCCTTTTGTTGCAA
>CAYZYQ010000100.1:0-8504 GCA_964482645.1 uncultured Lentisphaeraceae bacterium
TCTTCGTGAACTTCGACACGCCCGTCATCATCAGAAAGCGGATGTCGCCCGTGCGATCCTTCATCGCCGTGTAGAACGCGGACAGCCGGGCGCGGATCGCCTCGGCAAGCTCCGGCCTGTCCAGCACGTGGGAGACGGGCGCGTCGTACTCGTCAACCAGGATCACGACGCCCTTCCCGCCGTGCGCGGCGGACAGCGACTCAATCGCCGCACCAAAGTTCGTGCCGGGAGGCAGGGCACTATCATAGGATGCGCCGGCCTCCTCAAGTCGCCGCCGGACAATGGCGGCGAACGACACGGCAAACGACCCTTCGGACGTCGTGTCAGCATCGCCGAAATCGAAATGCAGAACCGGCCACGTTTCCCAAGCCCAGTCGGTCTGCGCGATGGCGAGGCCGTCGAAGAGCTCGCGGCGGCCCTGGAAGATCGCCTTGAGCGCGGTGATCATGAGCGACTTGCCGAACCGGCGCGGACGCGCGAGGAAGAACATCCGCGTGCCCACGTCCGTGACGAGGCGGTGGAAGTACGCCGTCTTGTCCACGTAGATGCACCCCGACCGCCGCAGGTCGGGAAAGTCGCTCGTCGTCGTCGCTATCGGTCTCATGGCGACATTATACCACAGGAGACGGCCTTGCGGACGCACGGCGTACAAGCACGGACGGCACGACACGCAAACGAATCGATCACTCGGTGACGAAATCGGCGACTTCGGGGATGTGGTCGAGCAGGATCTTGAGGTTGGCAAGGGACGTCGGCACGCCCGATTCATACGCTCGCCCGAGCAGCGCGGTAATCATGCGAGGGTCCATTAAGCCCTGGTTCACGCGGTGCCGCCATTCAAGGACGGCCCGGTTGTTGGCCGCCGCGCCCGTACGCGACCGGAACGTCATGGCCTCCCGCCGTGTCGGGAACGTCGTGAACGCCGCGAGGGGAATGGCCGAACCATCCTCCCCGTCCCAACGCACGAAAAAGTAGTCGCGCGGCTCCCAGGCACCTTCCCGACGTGAAACCGCGAAGTATCTGCCTTCGTCCGCATCCAACGTCCAGATAGTCATGTCCTCGTCTGGTACCTCCCAACCGAACATCCGACAGACCGTCTTGTCGTCCACACGCTTGAACACGCCGTCCATCTGCCCAACCGCCCAGCGTTCAATTTCGCCGTTCACCCAGCGAATTGTCGGATTGGCCGCGAGGTTGCCGTCCGCCCCCAGCGCACCCAGTCCTTCGGCGTACGCCGCCTTCAGGCAGTAACACCCCTGCGCGTCCCGCGCCATCTTCCGTTCTAGCGTCCGCTCAAACGCCTCGACGTCGAACGGCCAGAGCCGCGCACGTTCCGCTTCCGTCAGCCCGTCATCGCAGAACGCCATCTCGCCCCTCGGACGCTTCGCGATCTCCAAGGCGTTTGTGAACATCCCGCCCTTGTTCAGTCCGATGAATTCGCAGATGTCAATCCGTTCCGTCTGGGACAGAAGCTTGTCCCGCGCAATGTTGTACGCCGCCTCCATGCGGACGCGCAACGGCGGCGGAATGTCGAACGCCGCCCCGGACGGCACAACGTTCGTCTCCGCATCGGGCGTCTCCGCCGCACAGATAGGCGGCGTGGCGGACGCCACGGCGTTCGTCCCGGCATCGGGCGTCGTGCGTCCACCGTTGTTCGCGTACAGGACGTCCAGATTGAAGGACGCCATCGCGTTTCCTTTCTGGGCGGCGCGTTGGAGCAGATCGACGACCTTCTCGTCGTAGACGTCCGGATTGGCCACGCCCGCATAGAGAAGGACGGCCAGGTTGTTGAGCGCGTTGGCCTCCCCTTCCCACGCACGCAGCACGGTGTTGCCGATCGCGCGCGAAGGCAGTTGTGCGAAGGCGACCGGCATCCGCCGATTTTTCGCATCGCCATCCGAATCCGGACACAAACAGTAACGATACAACCGCCGTGTAAACTTTCCGTCGGCAGATTCGTCCGAAGCGTTCCGCAAGATTACCAAATGGCCTTTCCCGTCGTCCAGCGGCCACCGATACGGCAGACACCCCCATTCGGAATTCCGAAACAGGCATTGATCACGCAGGAGCCAGGCAAAGTCGTCGGCCAGTCCGCACCTGTGGGCGATTTCGTCCCCCGCTTCATCCGCGTCCGGCCATTCCTCCTGGCCCAACCGTTTCAGCGCCACACTCGCGCCCCTCATTCCCGCCCAATGGCAAGATCGAAGCGTCTCCCCGACAGACGCGAGCGGCGTCACCGTTCCGTCATTCGCATCGCGACGCGCATACCGATAGGCTCCTTCGCCGAGTTGAAACAACTCTCTCGCCAGCGCCTGTTCGAACGTCCCGAGATCCACCGTCCAGATGTCGTTCGTCGACGGCGTCCATGCACAGAACCGCATCTTCTTCAGCGTCTGGGGCAGGATGGATGAATCGACCACGCCGTGGTATGAATCGGGACGTTGCAGCAAAACATCCCGAATGCGTCCGCCCACGACATCGCGCTTGTACCCGACGTACGTCTCGTACCCGCGTTCGACCTGTTCCAGAAGCGGCAGACGGAATCCCGTCGTCTCGTCGGCAAAGTCGGCGCGCGGACATACGGCGGGGTCGTACGAGAACGCCGCCATCGGTCTGGGTTTCGCCGTGCCGAACCGGTCTTCCGCGTCTTCATAGGTGTAGTTCCATGCGAGTACCATGCGTTCGCTGAAACCCTCGTAGAAATCGAATGCGAAATTCGCAGCCTCCATGGGCGCATAGTCCTTCTGCAGACGGTCGTCGGGCGGACGGCACAACATCGCCGTGTCGAGCTTCTGCGCCCATGTGGCCCGCATACTGCGGTGAACGTTTTGCGGTCGTCCGAGCGCATCGCGTGAATCGACGACGAATCCGTCCCGCGTGAAGACGTTCGTGACGACGCCGAAGCACCCCGACGCCAGCGTTGCATTAACTTCGGGCACGTACGTCCGCGTCCAGCCAAGTAATTGGCCGTCGTCCGTCCACCGGTAGACGTCCTTCCAATCGCCCCGTGCACAGAACGTCGGACAGAACTCCTTGATCCACGACTTCGTGTAGTCCACCGAAACGATGTGCCCATCCGCGTCATACGTGCGTGTCTCGTTCGGCGAGAAGTAGACGCTCACGATCGCGGGCGTGGACGCCACGCCGTCCACCACGCAGAAGCAACCGACGTCCACGCGGCTCGTCCGGATCTTCGACCCGTCGCCCCATTCAACGTCGAACGGCACATGGTAGTCGACTTCAATCGTTACGCGCCCGTCCTCCGCAGTCGCGACGCGCACCTTCTGCGGATCGCCCTGCAGAACTTTCCAGACGAGTTCCCCCCGAGTGTTCGCCTTTGCCACACTCAACTTGTCGATGCAGACCGTCCGCGCCATCGTACGCGCGACCACGGCGAGATGGATTGGAGACCCACCGGCCACTAACCGGTTAAACGGCCGTTCGTGGAAGTCCGACCCCAAAATCCGCCATTCTCGGTTCGTATTTCCATATATGCCGCAGAGAGTGAAGCCAGACTTCACTACAGGCACTAGCGGAAGCGCAGCACTCTTCTCCGTCTGCGCGAGGACTTTCGCGCAATCAATGTCCGCAAACCGAAGGGCGGGACGCCATGCCCTGCCAGACATGAAATCCGTTTCCGACATCACGCATTTCTGCCCGCGCCGAATCAGGTTCGGCACGATGTATGCGGCTTTTTCGCGTAGATCCTTCGGCAGGGCGCGAATGGCATCCGCCGCGAGACGAACGAATTTGTCGGCTTCCTCCGCCCCGCCGACATGGGCGATGCCGATGGGCTGATGACCGAGGAAGCGATCAACACCGTCGCATCCGTAGTCCGAGCCGACCGCATGGACGCCCAGCACGTTTCGTCCAAACGCATGGTCACATTCAAGAAACGCCGGGTATTGTCCGACAACCCCCTCCCCCTGCGCCTTGTAAGATCCCAGACAAGTCCTTGCCCCAGTAGTAGTGGATTGTCGAGGAGACGCCGTTGGTGCACGAGATTCGTTCCTCAATGAGATTCCAGACATCGTAGAAAAAGGTCATCGTCGATTCCGGCGTCACCTTTCGGACGCGACGCCCCTTCGCGTCGTAGTCGTTCGCCACAAGCAGAACGCCGTTCGAGGAGACGGTCTTGAGACGGTTCGCCGCGTCGTAGGTGAACGTCCAATCGCCGCATTGCGTCATGTTCCCGTCGGGGTCGTATTCAACGGCTGTCTCGCACGGGGACGCGGAGGCGCAGACGATTGAAGCGTACTGGTTGAGGCCGTTGGCCGTGCGGACATTCGTCACGCCGTTGAACGCGGCAATGAGTGAATTGCCGTGCCGCGACTGGCGGACGAGACGAGGCGGCCGAGAAGGTCATAGGTGGAGACAGAGTTGGTGACGACTCCGCAGTCGGACGATTCAGTGACAACGTACTCGACGCGGCCGCCCTCGGCGGCGTAGTCCGTGAAGCGGCGCTCCTCCGTCCACGCGGTCGTTTGCGGCGCGACGGGGACGTCGCGCCCTACCGAATTGACATCCGGTAGGGCGGGGCGTCCCGCCCCGCCGCACGGCCATTCCCTGCGGACGGACGTGCCACCGCCGAAGTGGCTGCGCCGCACCATGCGCATGACCACGACATTGTTCGTGAAGACTGCCTCGGACGTCTCCGTGCCACCGTCGAACGGCACGGTCTCAGTCGTCGTCACCCTGCCGCGCTCGTCCGTGCGGACGGCGTAGTCCGAGCCGCCGCAGGGATAGGCGGTCGTGACGGTCGAATGCGCCCTGCCTTCCGACGCTGCGGCCGCCGTCGCCTCGCCGGGCGTCGTCCCGGCATACACGACCGTGTTCGTCTCGCGGCCGAGCGCGTCGTGGAAATGCTGCGTGACGCGGTACAGCCCGTTCGTGGAGACGTCGACGAGCCATACGTCCTCTATTGCGTGGTAGAGATGGTCGGTGCTGGTCTGGGCGGAGCGGAGAACCTTCCGCCCCGCGCGGTCGCGCGTCCACAGGAGGCGGCAGCAGGAATAGGCGTTCGTGAGCGACGTGCCGTCAAGGCAGGTCGTCTTGTCCACGGCATTTCCGAAGACGGCCGCACATCTCGCAGAAATACCGATGCATTGCTGTACTTGTAGGCACGAGAGGAAAACATTCCGTTACACTACCGTAACACCTACTCGAACACGCCCGTCGCGACAATGCTCCTGACCAGTTGTTCGATGACGGGGACTGACACGCTGTTGCCAATCAGCTTCATCCATCTGGACCGTGAGTCCGGGAGAATGAAATCAGACGGGAATCCCTGCACACGGCAGGCCTCGCTTTTCGTAATGCGGCGATAGCGTCCGGCCTTGTAGACCTCTTCGATGAAACGGCAACGATATGTGTCCCGGTCCGTGGCCGTTATGGACAGATCGGTCACGTAGTCGTTCGAATCGCTGGCGACAAGTGTCGGGAAGATGTTTGAACTGGGCAGGAAGATCCGGTTCACGCCAAACAGCCCCGTGCTGATTTTCGTGTACCTGAAATCGTAGCGGATTTCATCGGGTTCGACGACTCCTTTCCCGATGAGCGCGGAGAACACGTCGCCCAAACGAATCTTGGCAATCTTGAATTTTCTTTCCGCGCAGAAGTCGTCTGGGACCAGTCGGCCGTTTTCCGCATATTCCATGACAAGCCGTTCTGGCTCCGTCAAATCTGCGAAGTCCGGCCGGACGACCTTGTAGCTATACGTTTCTGGCCTTATGATTCCCTTGTCGCACAGGGTATCGACATCGCGCTGGCTTATCGACCTGTCCAGTTCCTGAAGATGGGCGATGGACAACGGATTGCCGTCAAGTCGGCCGTAGTCGCGCTTGCGGCGGTTCCGAAGAAGGAGAAGGCAGATTCGCCTTTCCTTTGGCGTCGTGTCCACGATGTCCCACGAATGAATCGTGGTGTCGCCGTTTCTGAGGTCGTTGAAGAGGAAGTAGTCGTTGAAGCCGTTGTTGTTCGTCGAAAGGCTCGTGCGCCCAGACGTCCTTCTCACGACTTCGCCAAACAAATCGCGCTCCGGCTCCGCCTCTTCCTGGACGGAGTTCCCGCCATCGTCCAGTATGTCACGCAGCCTGACCGTTCCGCGCGACATCTGCGGCAGTTTGAAGAAATCGTAGTGTCTCTTCTCTTGAAACCCTATGATGTAGATCCGCACGCGGCTCTGCGGTACGCCATAGTCAAAAGAGTTGAGAACGTGGACGGACGCATGGTATCCGGCCTCGGAGATGCGCCGCATGATGTAGGCCAGCGCATCCTTGTTGCGCGGGTCGACCAGCCCCTTGACGTTCTCGAAAAGGAACGCCTTTGGGCGTGACTTGTTGAGAAGATGCACGGCGTCGTTCCACAATTGTCCACGGTCGTCGTCAAAGCCAAGATTCCGCCCGGCGATGGACCAGCTTTGGCATGGAACGCCGCCCGTCATGAAATCATGCGGAGGCAGCTCATTCAATTTCGTGATGTCGCCGAAGTTGGTTTCCCTGGAATCGACATAGTTGGCCTCGTAGGCGGAAATGGCGTCCGCGTTGATTTCACTGTAGCCGATCGTCCTGCCCCCGTTGCGAGCCACCGCGAGACGAAACCCGCCGATTCCGGCAAAGAGGTCTATGTGCGTCCAATTCATCTGAGAGTCAGCCCCTTCGCATCCTGTGGCGGGTCGATGCCGAGGAAGTCCCGGTATATCGAGTCCTTGTAGCCCGCGCCTAGCCTGTTCACTTCGTCTATGAACGTCCTGTACGTCCCTTCCCCGCCTATCAAGTCCCAGAACTCCTCGCCGATCAGGACAGAAGGGTCGTGCTTCATGTCGAACCATCTTGCCGGAAACGACCATGCGTAGTCCTCTCGTCTGCCATAGGGATTGTAGACAAGGGCATAGAACGCGAAATCAGTCGTTTTCGGCGTCATCGCCAGTAGTTTGAGCATCTTTTCCTTGCTGACCTTTGTCTGGTCGCTGTTCGGCAGCGGCGCCTTCAATTCAAAGGCATACTTCTTGCCAGTTACCGCACTGTCTATAAACAAATCACAGGTGACTGGACACGGCACCAGTTCGCCACCGCCCGCAAGGACATATGCAAGTTCCTCGTTCCAGTTCGGACGTCGTCTTTGCCGTTCGGCACGGGTTGCGTGTTCAAGACGGTTCAAGACTTCCTGTACACGCCTCAGGCGTTCGCTTCGTATCGTTCCTTGGATTGTCATCCCCTTGTGGCAACTGCCGTGCATCTCCCTTGAAACCACCATGGCAAGCCTTTCCCACACCGTGCCAAATGGCGTCACAAACCGTCGTTCAAAATGCGAACCCTTGAAGATTTCATCGGGGACAAGCGCAGCGTAAAGCGGCTTGGAGGCATGATGCTGTTCAGGAAGAAAGGAGTCCTCGACAAGGACTTTGTTTAAGACCTTGTCCATCATTGAGACGATGACTTCCCGTATGCCGTCGGTGATTCTCTGCCTTACTCCACTGTCCATATGTTTCCTCTTTTTGTTAAACAGCATTTTACCATTTCCTGTGATGCACCTCAAATCACCGCGCCTCGGAAATTTGAACTGTGGACGAGCAGCTCGTCGGCGAGCGAGAGTCCGTCTCCGTCGCGGTCGGGGTTCGCGGCGTCCTCGACCGTGAGCGGATGGAACGCGAGCGAGGTGACGTCCGTCGGGAGCGCGTTCGTCGTCCACGCGGGGCCGCCGAGCGACGCGCCCACGAGGACGTTCGTGACCTCGCCGGCGTCAAGTCGCGAAAGGTCGTAGCGGTAGGCGAACCTGCCGGACGGCCACAGTTCCATCTGGACGTTTACGGGCGTGTTCGTGGCGCGTCCGAGAAGGGCGTTCTGCCACGTCAGCAGAAGCGTGTTCGACGGCGTGACGAAGTGCCAGAAGCGACTCGGCGCAAGTTCCTCATCCGCCGTCGCGTTCCCGTTGCCGGCTATCATCCGCCAGTTCGCGCGGGGCACGACGCCGAGCGACGTGCGGAAAGGCGCGAACCACCTGTTCGTCTCAATAGAGCCGGCCTCGTTGGTGACGCACGGCTGCGCCTTGCCGAACGAGTAGACGCGGAAGCGGTACACCTCGTTCGTGCCAAGCGTCGCAGTCCAGTTGTCGAGCGCGAAGTACATCCAGTCCTCCGCCGCGCCGAACGCCTCCCAGTCGGCGCAGACCGTCGCGCCGGGCGGCGCGGCGAAGTCGAACGCCTCGCCCGTCCCGACGCGGTGCATTACGAAGCCGCGCACGAAGTCCTCCTCCGCCAGCGTCCGCGCCGCGTTCGTATTCGTCGAAGTGGCGGGCGTGAAGTCCGCCCATGGCTCAGCGTCTTGCGCGACGGGGACGTCGCGCCCTACCGAATTGGCATCCGGTAGGGCGGGGCGTCCCGCCACGCCGTCTGGCTTGGCGCCTGCTACAATCCACAGGACGAGGAAGAACGCGCCGAGCAGGACACGGTCGGTCTTCGACTGCCTCCCGAAGAACGCTTCGAGGCCGCGCACGGGGCGCACGCC
>CAYZYQ010000101.1:0-8463 GCA_964482645.1 uncultured Lentisphaeraceae bacterium
CCCGCTTGATGTAGTTCATGAGCGTCGAGGCCCGCCCCGTCGACGTCCAGGTCGGTGAGAACGCTGGATCCGGCGATGAAAGCGTCAACGCGATCGAGACGGGATTGTAGACCGTCGTCGCGTCGTAACGCGCGAAACGGTAGCCGTTGTACCAGAACTTCAGCCGTTCGCGGAACGCCGCGTCCGAAAGCCCCATGCGCACGGCCTTCGCATGAAAATGCTCCGCGAAGTTCGCGGACAGCTCCTCCTCCGTGTAGCCGTAGAGCGCGGCGTAGGCCGACTCGAAGGAGATGTCGTTCAGGCTCGACAGGGCCGAGAAGACCGAGAGCTTCGTGAACTTGGAGACGCCCGTGATGTAGAGGAAGCGGATCTTCCCCGAATTGTCCTTGAACTGCGCGTAGATCGCCGCGAGGCGCGTCCGGATCTTCTCCGCCAGTTCCACGTCCGCGAGCGCCTTCGCGACCGGGTCGTCGTACTCGTCGATGAGGATCGCCGCGCCCACGCCGTCGCGCCGGTAGAAGTAGTCAATCGCATGGGCGAGGTTGTCGGACGGCAGCAGGGTTTCGTCGTAGGCAAAGCCGGCTTCCGCGAGGGAGTCGCGCACGGCGATGACGAGCGTGCGCTCGAACTCCTCCAGACTGCCGACACCGACGCGGCCCCAGTTGAAGTGGATGACGGCGTGGGGCTTCCAGTCGTAGTCCGTCGCCGCGATCGCGAGGCCGTCGAAAAGTTCGCGACGCCCGAGGAAGATCGCCTTCAACGTCGTCACGCTCAGCGACTTCCCGAAGCGCCTCGGCCGCGCGCAGAAGAAGAACGTGCTGCCGGGCGTCGTGATGAGCCGGTGCAGATGGGCGGTCTTGTCCACGTACAGAAGCCCCGCCTTGCGCAGGGTCTCGAAGTCGGCGATGTTGGTGGCGAGCGGTTTCATAACGCGGACATTATAGCAAAAAACCATGGGGAAAACGACTTCCAGTACCTGGTTGACCGATACCGCCCAGTATGTTAGACTTGTCTCACATTGAGCACGGCGAACATTTCAGTCTGCGCTCGTTTCCGAAGGACAAATAGACAGATGGCGAACCAACCTCAAATCGACGAACCGCATCGTAAAAAGCTCTTGAAGTTCCTACTATTGAAGACGACGGCCGTCCGCTGTGGAATCAAACCGGGCGAACTTCTTCGTGTCCGCCACTGCTACGCAACCACGAACGAGGAAGGATTTCGCTTCTGTCTGCGCCGGCAGGACATCTATGAAACGCTCAACCTCTCCTACATTGAACTGAAAGTCGAAGCCCGCAGTTCGCTGGCGCTGTTCTACAACCCGGCGACACTGTCCCAAACGCTGACCCGTCCCGCAACACGCGACTGGCTCGTTCACCATGGCTACCCATCCGAAGCGACCTCCCTCGACGCCCTCCTCGCAGTTCTCAAATCGCATTTCAAATCGACGCCGATGGCACACGAAGTCGGCCTGTTCATCGGCTATCCTCTCAAAGACGTCGACGGGTTCGTTCGCGCCCGTCCCGCCACGCCGCTACACCGTGGCTTGTGGCGCGTCTACGGCGAAATCTCTGAATCCATCCGCCGTATGCGCCTCTATTCCCGCGTCGAACAGATGGCTCAGACCATCTACGATTCAACGCGGGATGTGCGTACGTTCCTCGCCCGTACGCAAACGCTGCCGGTCTGACCGACGGTTATTTCAGACGGCCGGTGTAGGCGTCCGCGCCCTTGGTGTCGATCTTCGCGTTGAAGAACTTCTCGGCCGCCTGGTTGCGCGCACCATCCCACGGACGCGGCCCGCCCGTCAGCTGGACGACCCACAGCTTAAGCTGCTTCTTGTGCCAGTTGACCATGCAGTTCGTGCCCCAGGCACCGCCGTGGCCGAACCAGGCGTTTTCGTGGTCGTCGATCGGCGCGTTCAGCCCCAGCGAGTAGTTCGGATCATTGAGACCGCGCGGCCGCGTACTCGTGGCCAGGATGCTTTTCACCGTCTCCTCCTTGAGGATGCGCATACCGTTTTCGCCCACGCCGAGGTTCATCAGCATCTTGTAGAACTTGAGCTGGTCCGCCGCCGTCGTCCACAACCCCGCGCCCGCGCTCGCGAACACGCGGTCGTCGTTGTACGGGCGCTGCATCCAGTCCGCATGATCCTGCCATGCAGCGGGTTTGCCCTTCTGGCAGTTGTACATTTCGATCTGGCGCGCCAGATGCTCGTTCGACGGCCAGAAGCCGGAGTTCACCATGCCGAGCGGCTTGAACACGCGCGCTTTCAGGAAGTCCTCCCAGCGCTGGCCCGAAACCTTCTCCACGACCGCCGCGCCGATGTCGATGCCCACGTTCGAGTACTGGACGCGCGTGCCCGGCTCGAAGAGAAGCGGCTGGGACGCGGCCGTGGCCGCCACGGAACGCAACGGCATCCGACGCGACCAACCACCCATCGCAATGCCGTTCGGCAGCTCGAACGGGAAACCGCCCGTATGGTTCATCACGTGGCGCACCGTGAGAACGTTCTTGGCGCGGACGAGTATACGGACGCCGTTGGAATTGGATGCCTGGATCCAGAGTTCGCCGAATTCGGGCAGGTACTTGGACACGGGATCGTCGAGTTTGAGCTTGCCCTCTTCCACAAGAATGGCAATCGTTACGCCGCAGAACCCTTTCGTCTGCGAACACTGCATGAAGACGTCGTCCATCCCGATGGGACGCTTCTTCGCCACGTCGGAATAACCGACGCAGGCCACTTCCTCGATGCCATCCTTGTAGAAGACGTTAATCGCGCCCGGTAATTCGCCAGAAGTTACGTATTTCTGCAACGCATCGCGTGCGAACGTCGTGTTGGACGGAACCGCCGGCGCGGCGAACAAAGACCCGACGAGCGCAAGACCCGCCACTGATATAAAGAATTTCTGAGTTTTCATAGCCATGATTGTACCACACTCCCGAAGTGTCAGACAAGCAACCACGGAAAAGGAAAGGCAGAGCCTGTGACGCGACGGGAAAAAAGAAGAGCAGAGACCTCCCCCATGAGGGAGGCCGCCGACGACGGAAAGGGGCCGAATGTGCGTCACCGTCAAACGAAGCGGCCGTTCGCGGCATCCCAGGCCATCCGGACGCCTGGCTTGTCCATCGCTGCGTTGCCCGTAAGCACCATTTCGGAGAGGCGTCCAGCCCAGGCGAACGAACTCGTCGGCGTTCCGCCCTGGAGACAGCAGTCCACCCATTCGTGCCAATGGCTCGGCACCGGCCCGACGTACGGCAGCGCGGGCGCTTTTTTCCCGTTCTTCAAGACGACAACGGGCGACTTGTTGAAGTGAACGGACAAGAGCCACCCATCCGTTCCCTCGACGACACGTCCTTCCAGCGGCTGTTCGCCCAGCGGGCTTTTTGCAAACAGTTCCGCGATGAACGCCGGCGGGAAAAACTTCTGCGGCGTGGCCGCCTTGATTTCCGCGTTGACGAGATTCCCGTCACACCATTCAATCGGAAACGGCTGACCGCCAGACGCCTTGATGCCCGGCATCTCCCAAACCAGATGCGACATACGCGGCCAAAACTGCCGCTTCCATTCCGCGCTCCAACCATCGTCGGGGATTTCCGCCGTGACGGCGACGGGACCGGTCGTGCCCAACCCCAGACCGATCCAAACGGGGCTGAGCAGATGTAGACCCAAATCGCCAAGCCAAGACGTGCCGAAATCGCGCCAACGCCGCCACGCGCCAGGATGGTAGACATTTGGCGCATATGGCCGCGCCGGTGCCGTGCCCAGCCACGTCTTCCAGTCCAACGTTTCCGGCACGGGCGCGGCGGGAAGCGGCCACACGCGCCCCCCGCCAGTCTGCCCGCCGCGATTCGAGAAAATCCAAACGTGTCGCACGGCGCCAATCACGCCCTGCCGGAGATACGCGGCCGTCTGCCGGTCACACTCCCACGCCGCGATCTGCGTCCCCATCTGCGTGACGGCGTTTTTCTGCGCCGCCAACGCCTCGATGCGACGGCAATCCGCGATGTCGTGACAGAGCGGCTTCTGCGCGTAGACGTTCAAACCGCGCTGCAGGGCGTCGAGCACGTATTCGGCGTGTGAATGGTCGGGCGTGGACACATTCGTAGAATCGATGCGGCTGCCCTCCGCCGCATACATTTCGTGAGCGTTGCGGTAGATGCGGGCATCTGGGAAACGTTTACGCGCACGTTCGAGATAGACGGCATCGACGTCGCACAAGGCGGTGATGTGGACGTCCCGATGCGCGGCGATGCCGTCCATGTCCGCCCCCGCCATGTTCGCCGTGCCCACACAGGCGTGGCTGAGAAGTTCGTTTACGCCCCGTCGTTTGACCACGGCCGGGAAGCCAATCACCGGCGCCCACGTAGCCGCCGCGACACCGCATCTGATAAATTGACGTCTGCTCGTCTCCATCTCTCGTCCTTTCAGTTGGAATCCAATGACAGAATCACCGTGCGACAGTCTACACGATAATCATTCCGATGGCAATCCCGATTTCCAATATCAATCATCGTCGTGGCGTTGCTGTTCTTGGCATGATCTGCCGAGGCGGTTTTCACGAATCACCGGAAAACGCACACGGCAATTTGAGCGTGAAAACGCAACCGCCGCCGGAACGGGGCGCAACAGACAAATCGCCGCGCAGATCGCGGGCGAGGCCGCGTGAAATGGTCAACCCCAACCCCAAACCGCCCGTCGTATTCTCCAACACGGCACGGGCGCGGTAGAACCGTTCAAAAACGTGCGCACGATCCGTTTCATCCAGCCCCGGCCCGCGATCGCACACATCGACGTACCCAAAACCGTCCGCCGCGCGAACGACCAGTTCCACCGGCCCGCCCGCCGCCGCATACTTCGCCGCGTTGCCAACGAGATTGACGAGAATCTGCCGCACGGCATCGGCATCCGCGTGGACACGACAGACATCCATTCCCCGCACGGAAATACCATGCGGAAAATCCAGCCGTACGAGATCGATCACGTCATGCGTCGCGTGGGCCAAATCGACGACTTCTAGTCGATAGGTCTTCCGCTTCTGATCCAGACGGCTGAAGTCGAGCAGATTCTCCACAAGCCGCGTCATGCGGGCGTTCTCCTCGACAATGACATCGTAGGCATGGGCGCGTTTATCCGGCGGCAGACGACCACTTTTCAGCAGCCCCGCCCACAACCCAATGGCCGCAAGCGGCGTTTTCAATTCATGCGAAGCATTCGAGACGAATGCCGTCTTCTTCGCATCCTCCGCACGCGCCTCATCCGCCGCCCGCTTCAACATCCGCAAGCCCGGCAGCACACCGACGGCCAGCAACAGGCACATGGCGACGGCGGAGGGAATCTGTCCCAGCCCGATGTCATCCGACAGGACGGAACCGTCCGCGAACACGACACCGTAGACGGCGTCGTCCAGGCGCGTCCAAAGTACGGACACGTCCGGCAGCGGTGCGGGGTCGAGTAGCCCTCGCCGCGCCTCCTTCTTCCCGGCGGACGTCCAATCCTTCCAGTACGCGAACCGCGCCAACTGCGCCGTGAGAGCTGGTGGCACGTTTTCCTGCCAGACAACGCCTCGTTTCGGTTTCCAGACGAAACGCCCCGCAACGACACCGATCCCCTCGCCCCCCTTCCACGTCTGCAACGCCAGCACACGCGCGGCGTCATTCGTCTCCGACCCGTCGCGAAGGGCATCCTGAAAATCGGCCGCCAGATGCTCAATCCGCTCCAGCCGCCGCCGGTCGGCTTGTACGACATCGCGGCGGACTTGGAGGGCGAGATAGACAAGGCCCAGAACCGTAATCAACACGGCGGGAATCGTCGCCCGCCAAAACGTTCGCTTCAAGTTCCGGGCATCGTCCATCAGAAGAAGAGGTCGCGTTCGCCACGACACGTGGCTTCGTACTGTTTCAGCACCGTGGGATAGAACTTCGGCAACCAGGCCTGAATACCCGCCAGCTCCTTCTGAATCAGCGCGTCGCCAATCGCGCGCGTCTCGTCCGACGCAAAATCGTCAAGCCATTCGCGGAACGTGAGTACGGCGTTGATTTTGCAGAACTTGCCTTCGCGGCCGGTCTTGAGCGCGTCCATGATACACCCGCCCGTGCGGCCACAACGGTAGCCCGCCGTGCAGAAGGACGTAATCGTGTCCCGCGACGCAAGGTAGCGAACCATTTCATCGAGCGACCGGTTGTCCGCAAGCATGAACTGCTGGCGTTCCTTCTCCTGATGCGCTTCGGACGCGAAATCGCTGTACCCCTTGATCGCGATGTTGGAGGAACAGTCGAGCTGCGTCATGCCGTGGTCGAGCACGCGGTTGCGGGACGCGGGACTCTCACGACACGTGACGATGAGGCCCGTGTAGGGCACGGACAGGCGCATGATCACGAGGATACGCGCGAACGTGTCATCATCGATAAGCCACGGCGATTCCTCGGGCACATGCGTACCCGAGGCCGGTTCGAGGCGCGGGAAGGAAATCGTGTGCGGTCCGATATTGAACCACCGTTCCAGATCCCGCGCATGGAAAACCGTAGCCAGCAGTTCGTACCGCCAATCGCACAGCCCGTAGAGAACGCCCAATCCCACGTCGTCCACGCCAGCTTCCATGCAGCGATGGAAACACGTCGTCCGCCAGTCGTAATTGCCCTTCACGCTCCAAGCCGGATGCATCTGCTCGTAGAGTTTGCGGTTGTACGTCTCCTGAAACACCTGGAACGTACCGATACCGACTTCATGCAGCAGTTTCAAATCGTCAATCGGCAGCGGCGCGGCGTTGACGTTCACGCGGCGGATGCCCACCTTCGCGCCCGTCCGCGGCGCGGGAACCTGGTGTCCGTAGATCGTCTGGATCGAATCGGCGATGTATTGCGTGGACGTCTTGGGATGCTCGCCGTAGACGGCAATCAGCCGCTTGTGACCAATGCGGCCGGCGAGGACGTCCACCTCCTCCTTCACCTCGTCCATCGTCAAGATGCGGCGGCGCTGGAGCGAGTTGCCCTCGCGGAACCCACAATAGCGGCAGCCGTTCACGCAAGCGTTCGCCACGTAGAGCGGCGCGAAGACGACGATACGATTGTCGTAGACCTTTTTCTTGATGCGATCGGCCGCCGTACGCATTTCCGCCAACAGCTCCGGATCCGTGACCTGCATGAGCGCGGCCGTCTCCTCTGGCAGCAACGTCTCACACGTCGCCTCGGACTTCGCGATGATTTCGCGGATTTTCACGGGGTCGACGGGCCTCGCTTCCGCCTCCGCAATCAAGCGATTGATACACGCATCGTCGATAAAATGCTTCCCGTGCGGGAGATATTTGTCGATTTCCTTTTGGATGATAAAATGTTCCCGGTAGTCCTGTTCGTCTTTGAACTGCCGAATGCCGTTCACTGTCGCCATGTCTTCGCCTTCTTCCTTCTAGTCCAGCTATTATACCAAAATCCCCGCCGCGCGGGCGGGGATGGCTCCAAAGAGCGGAAGTTCTACAATCCGATTGCCTACGAACTACTCGCCCTCGACGTTGAACGGCATGGAGAACGGCCACGTGAGGGTCTTCTTCCGACCGCTGTCGTCGTAGTACGTCGTCTTGATTTTCTTCGTGGCGAAACCGGGCGCGACGACGCGGTCGTCCAGCGGCGCGGACGGGTCGCGGGCGAGGAGGAGGACGCCGTACGTCTTGAAGCCCGTGACCTCCTTCTGCTTCCCGCTATCCCAGTCCTCCGCCCAGAGCGAGAAAGAACCCGTCACGAGGCCCGTCGCGCGGGCCAGCCTCACGGACACATTGCAGGGGTTCACGCTCAGGTCGAAGTCGGTGAGACGGTTCGTCTTCACGATCTTCTTCCTGTCGTGGACGACCTTGTCGTTCTCCAGCGCGAGGGCGAAGCCGCTCGGCGACACACCGGTAACGAAGCCGTAGCCGTCGGGCAGCTCGTCCGCCGGGAACGCCGAGACGTCCGCCGTCTCCACCGCGAGCGCGTAGTCCAAGTAATACCGCTGGAGGTTGACCACCTTGTCGTACCACCCGCCGCAGGGCGCGAGGGAGATGCCCTCCCCGTCGCCATACAGGGCGACGCACCCAGTACTGGAATCGTCGTACCACGCGAGCAGGTTCGAGGAATCCACCACGATGCGGATCCCCGAGCCGTCGGGGTTCGAGAAGTCCTCGACCGCGTAAAGGCGCAGCGTCCCGCCGAAGCAGACGGTCGCCGTGGAATGGAACACGTCCACGTACATCGACCACCCGTTCGCGGACGAGGAGTCCTCCTCGACGCGGCAGGCGGCCATGGACGCGGACGGCCTCGTCGTCCCGTCCGCGAGCATCCCCGCGACCTTCGCCTTGCCCTTGTTGTCGATCGTGAGCGTCAGGTAGCCGTTGCCGATCACGCCCTCATCGTCACCACGCCCGCCGTTCGGCGCGACGGGGACGTCGCGCCCTACCGATTGGGCGTCTGTTCCGCCATCCGGTAGGGCGGGGC
>CAYZYQ010000102.1:0-8161 GCA_964482645.1 uncultured Lentisphaeraceae bacterium
GATGCGGGAGGGCGGTATTTATTGGGCCAAACGCACTTTCATCGGTTGTCGGGTATCAAAACAAGGAACTGAAGGGGAATTCGGCGTTCAACCTCACGGTCGCGACGTTCAAGACCGCTGGCAAGGACGCGGACAAGATGACGCTCGGCGACATCGTCGCGAGTTCGGACTGGATGACGGGCAGTGACGAGATCAAGACGCTCCTCGCCAACGGCGCGGTCGACCAGGCCTACACGTACATCACGCCGGACATCGCAGCCGAAGCCGGCTGTCCTGTCGGCTGGTACCTGACGGCGGACGTGACCGACGAGTCCAAACTGGAGACGATTGGCGACTACTGCAAGAACGGCGAGTCGCTGCCGCTCGGCAACGGTCTGCTCGTCCTCGTCGCGTCGGCCGAGACGACGCTCACCTACGCGGGCGAAGTCCTGACCGCCGACCAGCCGATCGCGTTGAAAGGGAATTCCGCATTCAACATCACGGGCAACGTCTCGCCCGTCGACATCACGCTCGGCGACATCGTCGCGAGTTCGGACTGGATGACGGGTAGCGACGAGTTGAAGACTCTCAAGGCGAACGGCGCGGTCGACCAGGCCTACACGTACGTCACGCCGGACGTCGCAGCCGAAGCGGGATGTCCGGCCGGCTGGTATCTGACGGCGGACGTGACCGACGAGTCCAAACTGGAGACGATTGGCGACTACTGCAAGAACGACGTGCCCGTCAAGGCGGGCGAGGCGTTCGTCGTCCTCGTCGCATCGGCGGCGACGACGATCACGGTTCCGTCGGCGCTCTAACTCTAACGTGTTTCATGCGCACCCCGTGCGTCAGACTGTAATCAAGAAAAGGAAAGACAAGACATGAAGAAATTCGTAATGGCTCTCGCGGTCGCCGGCGCGGCGCTCTACGCCTCGGCGGCCTCCGTCAAATGGGATTCCGGTAAAATGTTCACGGCGGCGACGGCCGACGGCGGCTTCTCGTCGACGGTGATCAAGACCGCGGCGACGGGCTACCTGTTCGCGCTCACGGAATCGGACTACAATTCGCTCCTCGCGGACTACGCCGCCAACGGCAACATGTCCGCCGTGTGGAACGCCTACAAGGATTCGCTCGGCACGGCGACGGGGACGGGTACGTCAAAAACCCTCACCTCTGCTGTCGCGATCACGACGACGGCGGACGTCGGCGACACGGTGTACGGCGCGATCATCTACACCTACACCGACGCGACGCTCGGCAAGGACTTCTACATCGCGAACCTCGCCTCGGGCACGGTCGGTTCCGACGCGGGCATCACCTTGTCGGCTCTCGGTACGCATTTCAAGGGCGACACGGCTGGCACGGCGACGGGCGGCTGGGTGGCCACCCCGGAGCCGACGTCGGGCCTCCTGCTCCTCCTCGGCACGGCGGGTCTCGCCCTCCGCCGCAAACGCGGCTAAACGCAAGGTCTGCGTGACGCTGAACCGTGGGCGATCCGCCCACGGTTCATTTTTCCAGTCCACCCCTATGCCGAGAGCGGTACGCTGCATGAATCGAACTCTAATGTTTCTTCTCGCCGGCTTGTGCGCCGTGGTTGCGGGGTGTGGTGCTTGGCGGTCTGCCGCGCTTCCGCCACCCGCGAACGAAGAGTACCTGACGCGATGCGTCTATACCTTCTACAAGTGTGGACATGAAACCATCTGCGGAGAAGAGAATGAGACCGGTCCGTCCGGCATTCTCGTGACGAAACGACAGGGAGCTGTGACGAACCATCTGATTCTGACGGCCGGACATGTCGTGAGCCAGGTAGGATTGCGGGCGTGGCAGTCGGGGAAATGCTATCTGGGTTTTCGGAAGGACGTTGCCTTGGACTGTGTCAGGCGCATAGAGGCCCCGTCCGACCGGCTTCAGCCATTTCTGCATACGGAATTTCCCGCCGAGGATGTCGGATGCTTCCTCGTACATGCTCTTGCGGAGGGAGTCGCCATGAACGAGGGGCGTGTCTGCGCCGTCGGCCTCGACTCGCCGTTCGAGGGCGGCGTCGGGATAGTCCGTACCTCTTCGGACTACGGGAAATACGGCATCAGGGTCGGGACGCCCGTCTTCGCACTCTGCTCGGATCTCTCCAAGCCTCTCGACAGCAACGGCTACGATTGGTCTTGCACCACCGTTGAGCGAAGGGGCGTGATCCGCGACCTCCATGCAACGTTGCCCGTGCCGTCCACCAACGTCCTCCAGAACGCAATCATCGTCGATTTCCCGTCCGTCAACGGCAACAGCGGCGGCCCCGTCTTCGCCTACGGCATGGTCGACGGCGTCCGATACCCCTTCCTTCTGGGAGTCGTTTCGGGGCAGGCCGGCGGGAAAACGGAGTGGACGGCCGTCGCCCCCGTCGGGCCGATCGTGGGCGAAATCGAGAAAAGTTTCAAGTAGGTTGCGGGAAGGAGTCGACGCCATGGAACAGAATGCCGTGAGAAAACCGGACGCCGCCGCGCGCGCGTGGGGGACGCCGCGCCCGCGCACGGCGGAGGGGCGTCCGCGCCGCCGTCTGACGGGGCGCGTCGCGCTTCCCGCCGCCCTTGCCGTCTGCGCCGCCGCCGTCGCGGTCGCCGTCCTCCTCGGGCGGCGCGGCGGGGACGGGGGCGCGGAGGAACGGCCCGCGCCCGTCCGGGCGTCCGCGCCGCGCCCCGCGCGGGCGAAAACGGCGGCCCCGGAGGCCGTCCCCGCGCCCGCCCCGAAAACCGCGCACGCGGCGGACGCGCCCGGGGACGCGCCGAAACTCCGGACCTACCGCGACGCGCGGGGCGTCCTGCGCTACGAGGGCGGACTGCGCGTGCCGGGGCAGCGCCCCCTCGCCAGGCCGATCGAACTGGGCGCGCACCGGCCGAAGGTCTTCCGGCACGCGGCCGAGGAGCACATCTCGTGGCTGCTCGACATGAAGGCCGGCGAGCCGGTCGTCGGCGACTACGCCTACGGCGACGCCTTCCGCAGGAGCTTCCGGGAGTCGCTCGGCGAGCCGGTGGAGGTCCTCGACACGGACGACGCGCGGACGCGCGAGCTGAAGGCGGCGGTGCAGGAGACGAAGGAGGAGCTCCGGCGGCGCATGGCGGCGGGCGAGGACGTCGCGAAGATCATGAACGACGCGCTGGACGAGCACCGCCGCCTCGCCCGCTACCGCCGGGTGCTCCAGGAACGGCTGCGCGAGATCCGCGCGGACGCCGGGACGTACGACGAGCGGGACGTGGAGGATTTCACGAAGGCCGCGAACGAGCTGCTGGCGCGCGAGGGGCTGCCGCCGCTCGCGATGCCGCGCGCCGTCATGCGGGGCCTCCGGCGGCGGTAGCCCCGGGGCGGACGGGAACGACACAGGGAAAGGAAGAAGACTCCAGATGGCGAAGAAGAAGGTCCTGGCCATGGCCGCGTGCGCGGCGCTCGCGGCCGCCGCGTGGGCGGCCGGCGGGGAGAAGACCCCGCGCGGCGAACTCATCCGGCGGGCGCAGATGCGCCGGTTCGGCGGGCTGGTGGCGCGGCCCGGCTCGTTCCGGGGGCGGGTCGTGGTCGCGGACGCGGGGGCCGGCTGCGGCGCGGAGATCGCCTCGGTCGTCGGGGCGTTCGCGCGCAACGTCCGGATCCGCCTTGAGGCGGGGACGAGCGGGCGGCCGACGCCCGCGAACGCCCGGGGGCTCGTGCGGGGGCTGGACGCGCAGGCGGCGCTGTTCGTGACGGACGATGCGTCGCTGCCGGCGCTCCTCGTCGCGCCGGAGGACGGGTGGGCGATCGTCAGCGTCGCGCGGCTCGCGGAGGGCGCGGCCTCGGAGGAGGCGGCGCGGCGGCGCGTCCGGTGCGAGATCGCGCGGGGGCTCGCCCTGCTCTGCGGCGCGGCGGGCTCGTCCTTCCCCAACTCGCTCATGTCCGCCGTCACGGCGCCGGGCGACCTCGACGGCGTGGCGGACGAGACGCCGCCGGCGGAGGTGTTCGCGCGGATGCCCGCCTACCTGAAGGGGCTGGGGGTCACGCCGCTCGTGCGCGTGCCGTACCGCACGGCGTGCGAGGAGGGCTGGGCGCCGGCGCCGACCAACGAGTTCCAGCGGGCGGTGTGGGAGAAGGTCTACGCCGTGCCGAAGGCGCCGCTGAAGATCGAGTTCGACCCCAAGAAGGACAAGTAGCCGCGCCACGCGGCATGGTGGCGTGATTCCGGCAAAACACTTTCAGATTTCCTTGCGCTTGAGATACTTGAGGATGTTTCGCCTGAAAAGTCTGGGGCCTCCGAAAAAGGCGCATTCCGATTCGGTCATGCGCTCGCCGTCCACAAGTCCGCGCTCGATGAGGCCTCCGCGTGGCTGGCGAAGACCTCTGGATCGAGGCCCATGCGCTCCGTCGCGGCATCGAGATCGCGGACGAAAGGGCGTATGTCGTGGGACTGGTCGTGGAAGACGAGGGCGACGATGTAGTAACGGGACGAAGGGTCGGGATGGCGGAACGTCCCCGATTCGTCCACGAAAACGCTCAACGTCCTCTTCGTCCTCGTCATCACGCCACTCTCCGTCGCCACGCCGTCAATGTTAAAAAAAAAAGAGGGCGGCGGGAATCTCTTCCCGCCACCGACGCGAGGTCAATGTCCCCGCATCCCGATGATCCTCCCTTCCGGGAAGACCGAGGACAGTCTATCATATGGCCGACGTCGTTTTCAAGAGGCAAAAGTGGATGTCGGAAAGCAGTGATGTCTTCCTCCTCTGCGATTTCGTTCCCAATCCATTCCGCGAAAGCAGACGGACTTCCCGTGCAATTTCGTCCGCAACGTAATCTCACATGGACGTCCGCCCCGTCGATCCAGTCCGCTCTGTGGCCGCCGCCCTAAGCCCCTGCTATCGATTCGATCAGTTCGTTCGCCCATTTCACGGATTCGTCGCAGGTCGGCGGCACGTCCAGCCCCCGCCCGGCGTCTTCGCCGCCCGCCACAAGTCGTCCGTCGCAGATTGCGCTTTCGCATCGCCGCGCCCGACGGGATTCACCGGTCCTTCTTCGGGTCGAACTCGATGGTGATGGGCTTGTCGGGGACGGTGTGGATCTTCTCCCAGATGGCCTTTTGGTAGCCGTTGGTCGGAGCCGGTGCCCAGCCCTCCTGACAGGCACGCTTGTACGTCACAAGTACGTCTGGCTTGATTCCGAATCCTGAGAGATAAGGTATGAATCGCTCGGGAATGTCGACGGGCAACCCCCAGTCGGCGAATTTATCGAGATCGGATGGTTTGGTCACGCAACCGAGCAATGACTCGGGGTAGTTTGAAGTCTGTGTCCCGGCCAGAAGACAAAAACCGCGAGTCAACTCCTTTCTGACCCTGGCCGCAAAGAACGCAGGTTTTCGTCCATTGCCATCTGAAAGCCACGCGATGTTCACCATGGTCCACTTTTGTTCGGGGGCATGGAGCATCGACGGCATTTTTGCATCGTCTATCACGAACAGGGACGCATCACCTTCGATCTGGACTTCGGGAAACCGAAACGTCCCGTTTACGACCTCTATGTCGACTTTCAGTTCACGAGCGTGAAAAGACGCAACCTCGTCCATCCATTCCGCCGGCGCCTTTGACTGGGCATTGACAAACACAACTCTGCCTTTTTTCGCATTTGGATACGAAATCAAGCCGCCAGTCCGTCGATTGAAATTTTCTGCGACTCTGGCACGGTCGAGTTTCGGTCGTTTCGCCCTCTGCTCGGATGCGGTTTCTCCGATGGCGGCCACGGCCACAACGACGACGAGCGCAACACAAACGGAAACGGTCTTTTTCATTTACGATTTCCTAAACGTTTCTTCCCTAGACGCAACATGTGGCGCGTCACGGGGCCGAGTTCAATGGGTGCGATCCCCCGAACCTCCAGTTGCGCGTTCGCGGCGGACATGAAGTCCTCGATGTCTCGGTCTGTCGCATTGGGATTGCGCCCCGCCTCTCTCAACAACTCCCAGATCATGTCCTTGTATTCGGAAAGTCTTTGGTACTCTTCGTGCGTAGTCGCCATGATGGCGGCGATGTCCTCTCCCGCGTCGTGCCTGGCCTTGAGGAAGTCCTTCACATCCTGAACCTCGCGCTTGAGGGCCGCCTGTTCGGGCGTGTCGTCCTCCGTTATGACAATGGGGGTTTCAAGAGATTTCAAAAAGTCCCGTACGAACCACCTTTCATACGAGGGGGTGCCGACGAGCGTTTCGCCGGGAACCATGGTCAGGAGTCCCGCGATGTCGTTTTCGCTCGCATGGTCGAAAATCTGGTAGTACGGCCTTTTCTCAGTCTGCGACGTGGTGTTTGTAATCCCCGCAGGGGGCATATGGGCGATTTTCCACCGCTGCATTTGCATCTTGTTCAAGCCGTTAGTCCCGATGACAGTGCCGCCCGTCTCCGGTCTCGACACTATGTCCGAAAGAGACTGGCCACGCGATTCGACTGCCGGTGCCGACTCGGACGGCGAGGACGAGATTGCCTCGGCAACGCGGCGAATTCTACCGTTGGCACGGGGCATTGCGGCATCACCGGCATCCTTCGGAATGGACGTCATCGACAGGAACATCCCCGCAATAACGACAACGCCGATTCCTGCCCACACGACGGGACGTACAAGAACACGCCATCTGTGCGGCGAGCCTTCTCCCTTGCCCTCTTCGATCCTCGTCACGCTAATCCCACGCCGCCTTGCCATTGCGAATACTTCGTCCCGGCTTTCGGCAACGAATACCTCCTCGACGGGGCTGCCGTCTTTCCCCCGGTACCCAACTTTCCAATTCTTCTTCATAGGCCTCCTCGGAAACCCGAAAGCCCGCCCGCGCAATCACGGACGGGCTTCCGGATTTCCGACACCGCGATGCGGTCAGGCGCGGCGGCGACGGAGTGCGAGACCGGCCATGCCGAGAAGCATGAGCAAACCGCTTGTCGGTTCCGGGGCGGCATACCAACCAGCGCCCTGATATCCGCCGGACGCAAGTTTGGATGCGGCAGAAGATGCGCTCGTCTCCTTGAACTGCAACGTCGTCCTGCCAACGTCAAGGGCGGCTCCGGATGCGATGGTCGAGATGTAGAGATACTCCTTTCCGTCAACCGTTGTTGTAGTGGCAAAAATCACGTTGAGAGGATCGGCTACATAGTCAAACGGCTCAGATTTCGCCGCTATTTTACCGGAACTAATAGAGGTGCTGTCTAGCGATCCAGCGATAGCCGAAAGTGCCGTGCCTCCATCCCAACTCGTGAACACAGCCTCAGCCTCTGTCGACAAGAACAAATACGCCGTTCCGCTTACTAGCGCAGAACCCGAATCTGGACCATAGACGACACCACCAGATTTGGCTGTCTTCCAATCCCACGTTGCCGCATTGGCGGCAATCGTAGATAACGCGACAAACATTGCGATAATTAATCTCTTCATTGTTTCATCCTTTTTTGCACAGTAGACCATTCGCCCCCCGTATTACAGAGCGGAAGGAAAATTAATCTTCTCACCGGTGGAGTTCGCCTTCACCCATATACCACCTCCGGCGGGCAGTGAGATTCCTTTGACAAATTCGTCGGCCCCATCGAACCAACCTGTTCCATCTTCATCGTCATACCAGTAATACGAACTCCCAGCCACACTTCTGCCTTTGTAATCAAGTTGTTGAACATTAATCGAACCACCCTCGTAGTCCTCGCCGTATCCGCTGACAGAGATGAACTTCCCGTTGTCGTCATCGTCATTCCAGTTGACGGCGACTGGTGTCGGATTACAGACGAGTTTGTTACCTGAACGAAGGTAGACATCGATAGACGTAGACGCAACCTGACCAGAGGACTGAAGTTTCTCGCCGGTAGAATTAGCCTTGATCCACACAGCTTCACCTGGTGCAAATGTAACCTGTCCCTCCATCACAACTTCATCAGCACCATCAAACCAGCCAGTTCCGTCCTCATCGTCGTACCAATAGTAGATACTGCCGACAACGCTTTTACCGCGATAATCCAGGGACTGAATGTAGATGGAACCACCTTCATAGGTATCTTTGTCGTAACCCGTGGGAACAATGTCAGTCAAGTCCATCGACTCACCGTTGACGGCGACAAACTGCGATCCCGCAGCGGTATTACCGCTCTTCAGCGCACTCTGTGCATACCCGACAACCGATGAAAGTGCGTTTGGCCCAATAAATACCGCCCTCCCGCGT
>CAYZYQ010000103.1:0-7756 GCA_964482645.1 uncultured Lentisphaeraceae bacterium
CGCCGTGGACGGCGTTGGCGGAGAAGTTGAGGAACGGGGCGATTTCTGCTACAATGTATTCCCTTCAAAGGAGTGAAGCAGATTATGGTCCGCATTGTCGAATGGTCGTCTGAAAAGGCGCAGAGCAAAATCGTCTCGAAATTTCTCGCGCGTAGCGCGTTCCCGGAAGAGGCCGAACAGGCCGCGTCCGAGGTGTTGGCCGCCGTCCGTGCGGACGGGGATGCGGCCGTGGCGCACTATGTGGAGAAGTTCGAGGGCGCCCATCTGACGCCGAAGAGGTTTCGTGTCACGGACGCCGAACTTGCGGCGGCCGAGGCGCAGGTGCCGGCTCGTCTGAAGAAAGCCGTCAAGGACGCCTATGCGCGTGTGATGCGTTTCTCGAAAGCCTCGCTTCGTTCGGCTTGGACGATGAAGACGCCGCGTGGCGGCACGGCGGGCGAATTCTATTCGCCGATGGATCGCGTGGGTGTCTACGTACCGGGCGGTACGGCGCCGCTTGCCTCGACGAGCGTGATGACGGTGACGCTGGCGAAAGCCGCCGGTGTGAAGGAAATCGTCGCCTGCACGCCCGCCGGGCCGACGGGGACGCCGAACCCTGTCCTCCTCTACGCGCTGCGTCTCGCCGGCGCGACGGAAGTCTACCGCGTGGGCGGCATCCAGGCCATCGGTCTCATGGCGTTTGGCACGAAGACCGTGCGGAAGGTTCAGAAAATCGTCGGCCCCGGCAATGCGTTCGTGACGGCGGCCAAGCGGCAGGTGTTTGGCTACGTGGGTATCGATCAGGTGGCGGGGCCGAGTGAAATCGCCGTGTTGGCGGACGGTACGGTGCCGGCCCGTTGGGTGGCGGCGGATTTGCTGTCCCAGGCGGAACACGGTAGCGGCTGGGAGAAGTCGCTGCTCGTGACGGACAAGCCCGCGTTCGCCGAAGAAGTCCGGCAGGAACTGTTTGCGCTCATGGAGCAGATGTCGCGCAAGACGCTTGTCCAGCGCGTGATCGACCGCGACGGCATCCTCTTCTGCGTGACGCCGACGGTGCAGGACGGGCTTGAACTCGTGAACCGCTTCGCGCCGGAACATTTTGAAATCATGTGCAAGGACGCGCTGAAACTGATGAAGGGCGTCCGTTCGGCGGGCGCGGTTTTCGCGGGCGCCTGGACGCCGGAATCGGCGGGCGATTTCGTGGCGGGGCCGTCGCACGTGTTGCCGACGGGCGGCGCGGCGAACATGTTCAATGGACTGACGCCGGATGACTTCCGTCGTCGCCATTCGTTTGTGGCGTTCACGAAGGGCGATCTTGAGGAGACGAAGGACACGATCGCGGCGTTTGCGCAGGTGGAGGGGCTGGACGGCCACGGTCGCGCAGCTTCGATTCGATTTGAGTGAGCAGAACAGATTTAAACGAAGATACGGAAAGGAAAAGAAAATGACGTTGGAAGAACAGGTGAAGGCCATGCTCGACGTGCTGCGCCCCATGTTGCAGCAGGACGGTGGCGATCTTGAATTTGTGAAGATGGAGGGCAAGGTCGTCAGCCTCAAGCTCGTGGGCCACTGCGGCACCTGCCCGTACGCGATGATGACGCTCAAGCAGGGCATTGAATCCAAACTCCAGGAACTCGACCCTGAACTGACGGTCGAGCGCGTCGAGGCCTGAACGGGCGGCGGGAAAACCACACAACGCGAAGAAGGTTAGAATGAAAACAGTGAACGTGTCACTCGTGGGGGTTGGCGGACAGGGCATTCTGCTGACAGCGAACATGCTGGCGCGGACGGCGACGCTCGCGGGGCTGGATGTGAAAAAGAGCGAAATCCACGGCATGGCCCAGCGTGGCGGCAGCGTGATTTCGTCCGTTCGTTTTGGCGACAAGGTCAATTCGCCGATCATCCCCGAAGGGCAGAGCGACATTCTCGTGGCGTTTGACCGGCTGGAGGCTCTGCGTTGGAAGCACTTCCTCGCGCCGACGGGGAAGATCGTCCTGAACAATGTCGATTTGACGCCCGTGACGGTGTCGAGCGGTTTGCAAAAGCCCGTCGAGGATTTTGAGGCGCGTTTGGCGGCGGCGTTTCCGGAGGCGTTGGTTGTCGATGCGCCGAAAATCGCCGAGGAGGTGGGCAACGCCCGCACGATGAACATGGTCATCGCCGGCGCCCTGTCCGCCGTCACGCATTTCACGGTGGAGCAGTGGGAAGCGGCGATGGTGGAGAGTTTCACCGGCCCGAAAGCCAAGCTGCTCGATCTGAATAAAAAGGCGTTCATGCTCGGCCGCGCGGCCGTGATGAAGTAAGGCAATTCGAATCTCGTACGAGAACCGCCCGGCCGCCGCTGGGAGAAGGGGAAGGAGAGTGGTCGCATGAAGACGTTGATTCTGAACGCGCACGTGGTTTCGCCGGGCGTTGACGCGAAAAAACAGGCGATTGTCCTCAACCGGGGGAAGATCGCGTTCGTCGGCCCCATGTCCGACGCGCCGCGCGATGCGGACACGGTGGTGGACGTACGCGGCAAGTACGTGTTGCCGGGGTTCATCGACGTGCATCTGCACGGGGCGTTGGGTTTCGACGTCTGCGACGGGACGCCGGAGGCGATTGCGAAAATCGCCGAGGCCAAGTTGGCGGAAGGTTGCACGACGTTCCTGCCGACGACGCTGACAGTCGACAACCAGACGCTCAAGCGGGCGGCGCGCGCCGTGGCGGCCTATCAAAAGGATATGGCGTTCGCGAAAGCTCCCGGTCTCCATCTGGAAGGGCCGTTCATCAATCCGGCCTGCTGCGGAGCGCAGAATCCCGCATTCGTCCGCAAGCCCTCCATTCGGGAGGTCGCGGGTCTCGCAAAACTCTGCTCTGTTAAACTCGTCAGCTACGCGCCCGAAATGCCGGGCGGAGCCGCGTTCGCGGCGGCCTGTCGGGAGGCCGGCATTGTGCCGAGTTGCGGCCACACGGGCGCGACGCTCGCGCAGTTCATGCCGGCCTATGAACAGGGCTTGCGGCACATGACGCATTTCTGCAACCAGATGACGAAACTCCACCACCGCGAAATCGGCATGGTGGGCGCCGGATTCCTGATTGACGATTTGAACACGGAAGTCATTTGCGACCGCATCCATCTGTGCGACGACATGTTGCGCCTCGTGTTCAAGAAGCGCGACCTCGCGCACATCCAGATGATCACCGATTCGCTGCGCTGTTCGCACATGCCCGATGGCTACACGTTCAAGATGGGCGGCATCGACGTCCGGCTTCAGAACGGCGAGGCGCGTCTGGTGGACGCCGGCAACTTGGCGGGTTCGACGCTCTGGTTGAACAAGGGTTTGAAGAATCTGCACGACGTGACGGGGTTGCCGCTCAAGGATCTCGTGCGTGTGACGTCCTGGAACCAGGCGATCGAACTCGGCTGGGGGCGGACGCTCGGCAAGGTCGAGAAGGGGTATGTGGCCGATTTGGCCGTGCTCGATCCAAAGACGTTCGACGTTTGCGCCGTCTTCATCGACGGTGTTCAGAAAATCTGACGATTCCCATACGACAGACATTTCCAATACGAGAGGAAGGGCGGAACGATGTTTGATGAGAAGAACGACAACTACAAGTGGGTGGCGCTTGGGCTGCTGACGTTTGGCTATTTCATGCAGCAGGGAACGCGGCAGATTTTCAACGCCGTCTTGCCGCAAATGAAGGCCGACTATCCGTCCATCGCGGCGGGCGACTGGGGCACGGTGATGAGTGTCTTTTCGCTCGTCTACGGGTTCGCCGTTTTGTTCGGCGGCGTGCTGGGCGATTTGTTCAGCCGCAAGAAACTCATCGTGGCGTCGGTGGCGATTTTCTCGTCGATGTGCCTGCTGGCCGGCTTCGCCCGGCCGATCGGTCCCGTCGGCATTGTCGCATATTTGACGGCCGTCTTCGGCGTCGTGTTCGCGATTGGACAATGTCTGCTCCCGTCGTCGGCAAATTCAATCCTCAGCCAGTTGCACGAAGAGACGCGCTCGACGGCCATGTCCATCATGCAGAGTGCGCTCTACTTCGCGGTCGTTCTCGTGTCGTTGGCCTCTGGTTGGCTCTCCGGCCTTGGCACAGGCAGCTGGCGTTATCCGTTCTGGATTCTCGGCGGCATTGGCCTTGCCTGGTTTGTCGTGCTTGCGTTCTTCCTGCGTGATACGAAACCCTTGCCGCCGGCGCCGGGCGCCCCGGCCAAGGCGTCGGCGGGCGAGGCGTTTCTCGCATTCGCGAAAAAGCCGAGCGCGTGGTTGCTCATGCTCGCGTTCGGTTTTCAGGTCTTCACGAACTTCGGCTTTACGGTCTGGACGCCCGTGTACATGAAGTCCACGTTCTACGCTGACCCGACGTTGAAGGGGACGACGGCGGCCTCCATGGCGGCGTTCCATTCCGTCATCTGGCACTACGCGGGCTGTCTCATCGGCATTGTGATTGCCAGCCGCCTGTCCGACAAGTTGGCGCGGACGAGCAAATACGCGCGGACGCTGATGAACTTCGTCGGCCTTCTGACGGGAGCGCCCTGCATCTTCCTAGCCTACCACGCGCAGTCGCTCACGCTCTGTTGCACGGGGCTGTTCCTCTTTGGTCTGGCGCACGGGTTCTACGATTCAAACATGTTCGCCTCGCTCTACGACGTCATCAAGCCCCGCTATCGCGCGGCGGCGACGGGCTTTATGTGCTTTGGTGCGTTCGTGATGGGCGCCGTGGCGCCGAAACTGATTGGCGCGATGATGGATTCCGGCGTCTCGGTGAAGAACTGCCTCACGTCTCTGTCGGGTGCCTACTTCCTGGGCGCGATGACGGTCCTGCTGACGATGGTGGCGTTCCTTCGGCGCGACTACGAAGGCGTTTTGGAGAAGTGACATGAGACGCGCGGGGCTGCTGGGTTTTGTTCTCTGCGCGGCGGCGTGGACGGTCGTCGCGAAAACGACCGTTACGTTCTACGGCGGCGCGGGGCGCGTGGGCGGGAGCTGTGCGCTCGCCCAGAGCGGTGCGACGCGCCTGCTCGTCGACTGCGGCGCGTTCTACGGCGGTGAGTTCATGCCGGACGAGCCGGGCGGGGATGACACGTTTGGTTTCAATCCGGCGTCGGTTTCCGATCTCGTGCTCACCCATGCCCATGCCGACCATGCGGGCCGCATTCCCAAACTGATTCGCGACGGATTCAAAGGGACGATCTGGATGACGCCGCCGACGCACGCCTTGCTCGAATCGTCCTTGCACGGACAGTCCCGGTATGAGACGGACGTAATGCGGACGTGGCGGTGGTCGACGCGCACGAAACGTCGGACGGTTCACTGGCAGGAATCCTGCGAATGGGCGGGCCGCATCGCCGCGACGAACCGCCACGTGTTCACGGGAACGCTTCGTCAGCTCAAAGATCAGCAGAAGATCGACAATCCGTTTTTCTGCGGGACGTGTTGCGATCTCGATTTGAAAGACTTGATGGCTCGCGTCAAAGTCAAACCCTACGAAACGCCGTGGAAAATCGGCGCGTTCACGGTGACGTTCGCCGATGTGAAGCATTTGCCGGGCGCGGCGTCCGTGCGGCTGGAGGAATCTACGAACGCCTGTGTTTTCTCCGGCGATCTCGGCTCGTGCCGGTCGCGTCTTGTGAAGACGATCGAACCCGCGAAGAAGGCGGATGCCGTCTTTGTCGAAACGACGTACGGCGACGCGACGCTTGGAACGCCGGAAAGTCTGGAGGCTGAATACCAGCGTTTTCGTCAGGCCGTTGGCGAGACGTTGCGTACAAACGGCGTCGTCTGGATTCCTGCGTTCGCGATGGATCGTTCGCAGCGCGTTCTTTTGGAAATCCAGAAGGGACAGGCGGCGGGCGTGATTCCCACCAACGTGCCGGTGCATTTCATTTCCGCTTCCGGACGTGAAATGATGGGGCAGTACGTGTCGCATCCCGAATGGTTTGACGTGCCGGACATGAAGGACGCGCGGGAACTCTTCGACCGCAGTTCGGCCAAGTTCCCCAAGAAGAATGTGGCGCGTACCATCCTTGTCACGACGTCGGGCATGATGGAAATGGGCGCGTCGCGCAGGTTGCTGCCGACCCTGCTGCCGCGCACGGACGTCCGCGTGTTGTTGGTGGGCTACCAGTCGCCCACGACGCCGGGCGGTCTTCTGAAGGGTGGCGCGAAGGAACTTGAACTCGACGGCAAGAAGATTCCCGTCCGTGCGAAGGTCGAGGTGTTCTCCTGTTTTTCGGGACATGGCGACGCGACGGAAAACGACCGTTGGTTGGCGAACAACGCGGCGTCGCGGATTTTCCTGATCCATGGCGAGACGAAGAGCTTGGAGGAGCGCAAGAAGGGACTTGCGGCGCGTTTTCCGAATGCGACCGTCGAGATTGCGAAGCCCGGCGTGTCCTATACGATTGGCGAATGAGGAGCGAGACGGCGTGATTGGCATTTCCAAACTTTATTTCGGAACGATCGAGGAGTCGGACAAGCTCCGTTATCGGCCGGGCGTCCACCGTCGCCCCGTTGTGGTGTGGAACTGTACGCCCACGTGCAATCTCGCCTGTTCGCATTGCTATGCGGCGTACGCCGGAGCGCAGAAGATGTTGACGACCGGACAGGCGAAAGCCGTCATCGACGATTTGTCCGCCTATGGCGTTCCTGTAATTCTCTTTTCGGGCGGCGAACCGCTGACCCGTCCCGACATCCGCGAGCTGGCCGCGTATGCGAAAGGCAAGGGCATCCGCGTGACGTTCTCGACGAACGGCACGTTGATCGACGACGATTGGGCGGATTGGATTCGTCAGCTGGGCGTGGCCTACGTGGGGATTTCCATCGACGGCACGGAAGCAATTCACGATGCGTTTCGTCGCCATGCTGGCGCGTACCGGAAGTCGCTCGACGCGATTCGCCGGTTGCTCGCCCGCAACGTAAAGGTGGGGTTGCGCGTGACGATGACCCGTGACAACGTGCGGGCGATTCCGGCCATCTTCGACCTCATGCGTCGCGAACGTGTGCCGCGCATCTGCCTCTACCATCTCGTCTATACGGGACGCGGCCGGGAGATTGCCGCCACGGATCTCGACCACGCCGAGGCGCGGGCCGCGTTGGAGACGATTGTCGCGGAGACGAAGACGTGCTTCGACAGCGGTTTCCCTGTCGAAGTACTGACGGTCGACAATCCATGCGACGGCATTGCGCTCTATTTGAAGATGAAAGCGGAGGGGCATCCGAACGCGGACAAGGCGTTGGAGCTGCTCACGCTCAACGGCGGCAATGCGTCGGGGCAGGGGATTGGCTGCATTTCATGGGACGGCACGGTTTATCCCGACCAGTTCTGGCGCAACCATCCCGTGGGTAACGTCCTCGACACGCCGTTTTCGGAAATTTGGGAACATCCCGCGCCGGGTTCGCTCCTCGACCTCATGCGGCGTAAAAAGGAACTCGTGAAAGGACATTGCCGCACGTGCCGATGGCTCGATCTCTGCGGCGGGAATTTCCGTGCCCGTGGCGAGGCTGTGACGGGTGATTTGTGGGGCGAAGATCCGACGTGTTTCCTGTCCGACGCGGAACGTGAGAGAAATCCGTAGCGTACGAACGTAAACGCGCCGTTGAGGAAGGCGTTTCACCGAATTCATCTCTTTTCACTCGGCAATAGCCCTCGTCGGCGTGTAGTATAGCTATTGATTCGAAAAGCGCCGAACGGCGTTGGCTTGACGAGCACAATGGAATATGCGAGAATTGCGGGCATGGCGAAGACACTCAAAATCCCCTACGGCATCAAGGACTTCAAGCGCATCCGC
>CAYZYQ010000104.1:0-7715 GCA_964482645.1 uncultured Lentisphaeraceae bacterium
CGCCTCGAAGCGTACAGGGCAGGCCTCAGCGGAATGGAGCTCCACAGGCGCGTCCGGAAGCGCCTGAAGAAGATACGGCGCATGCAGGAGCAGTACGACAGGGCCAGGCGCATGGGCGCAGACCTTTCCCCCT
Organism: uncultured Lentisphaeraceae bacterium; assembly: GCA_964482645.1. Lineage (GTDB taxonomy): Bacteria > Verrucomicrobiota > Kiritimatiellia > RFP12 > UBA1067 > RUG572. The sequence goes on from CAYZYQ010000104.1 coordinate 134, forward strand.
TCGCGGCCCGTCCGGCCTTGGCGCTTCGCGCCACCCCTTCGGGGTCGGCCGGCCTTTGCCGCGAAGGGGGGCCGGCACCTGGCGTCGGGGACCGACAGAACCGCGTCAATGAAAGATCGTTGAGTGTCCAGTATTTGGCAAACCAGAAACCGCCGGACTATTTGCGGAGTGTCCTTCCTATTTGACAAACTGGGTATCCCGGGAAATCCGGGACAAGGGTACTCCGAACGATTGCGTTGCGGACGAAATCGTTGCACAGGAATGTGCGATGGGAGGGAGGTCGCTTTCATCCGTCCAGGAACCGCGCTCCGCGTTCGCCGACAAAAACGATGCACGGGGACGTGAACACGCCCCCGTGCGCCGAAACCGCGTCGTGTGCGGACGATCAGCGGAAAATCAAAATCGTGCCGGCGGGCGACAACCACCAGCCTTGCTCGCGAGACGAAACCGACACGGCGGACGCCCGCCCTTCGAGCGCGACGCGCCACGTCGTCCCCTTGGACGTCTCGCCCGCATATCCCAGCACCTTGCCGCTCGTCGCTTTCGGCCAGAGGTCGAGGTTCACGACGCCGAGCGCGACGTCCCCCGCCACCTTGAAGAGCGGCAGATCTTCCACCGTCGCCCCGCCCCAGACGCGCGCCCAGTCCACCGTTCCCGCCGCCGCGAGCGAGGCGATCGACCGTGTGGTCTGCGCATGGACGAGGCGCGTGCCGTTGGCCATCGCCAACCCCGCCGAACCGAAGTTCGCTTCGTCGTACCGCCCGCTCAAAAACGCCGGCGGCACGTCCGTCCCGTCGCCCTTGCCCAGCCACTTCTTCCGCAGATAGGCCACGAGCGCACATTCCTCCGAATAGGTCAGCTGTTCGCGGAAGACGATGAACTCGCCGATCTGCCCGAACCACATGCGGTTGCTGCCGCTGCCCCGACCCGACCACTGCACCTGTCCGCCGGGGCCGGCGCGGCCGCCCAGCACAAGACGGTCGATGATGTTCGACGAAGCCGTCGTCGGCCACAAACGGAACGTCGCGACGTTGTTCGTATCGTCTGCGGCACGTTCGAACACGCAATTCGCATGGGTCGCGTACTGGTGCGTGACGTGCAGCAGGTCGACGCCAGTCGCGTCGTAGCCACGCCCGAATTCCAAGCTCGCAGCGCCCCCGTAGAACAACGTGACATTTGTCGTCGCATTCTCCTCCAAGTGCATCGCGCCGTAGGTCGAATTGTCGTTATTCACCGCATTCACGTTGGAGAAACTGTAGGGGCCGCTGTAATGTCCCTTCCCCTCCTGCTCGCCCCACGCCGTCCGCCGGAGGATGGCGTAGACGTGCTGGCTGCGCCAGCCGACGTTCGTGTAGGAATCGAGGATGAGCGCGGAATTGCCGTCGAACGCAACGACGGAGCGGCCGTTGATGCCGTCTGCGACATACGCCGGCGTGGCCGGCATCGTGCCGTTCCCGCCGACGGCCGGCCCGAACACGCCGCCGCACCGTCCCTTGTTCGCGACGGACACCACCGTGCCATCCGCGTCACGTTCAACCGCCGCCGCGTCCGTCGGGTCGAACCATACGTCCGCGCGCGACGCGATCTCGCCGCCTTTCGGCAACATGAGTTCGCCTTCGTCCACGGAAACGACGCCCACGCCCGACACGGCGGCCGCGAATTCCAACGTCCCCGCGCCGCTCTTCGTGAACGCGACGTCCGTGCGGCCGCCCGTCATCGATCCCGTCATCCCCGCCACGGCCGCCCGCGCCCCGTCCGGCACCGTCACGGTCACGGCATTTGTCCGCGCCCCCGTTCCCGTTCCATCGGACACCGCCGTCACCGTCGAACCGAGCCATTTCGCTTTCAGGTAGGCCGCCACCGACGCACGCTCCGCATCGGACAGCGTCCGCGTGAAGACAATCAGTTCGCCGAGACGACCGTGGAACGTGCGGTTCTCGCCATGGGTTGAGTGCCCGTCGTTCCCTATTTGCGTCGAATGAACAATGGCCTGCGCACCCGGATCAAGGCGACTGCCGATGGACACGACGTCAATGGACACGGCCGAAACGGTCGTGGCGGAGGCGGACACGTCGCCCGTCGCGTCCGACGTACACACCGTCGTCGTGATCGTCCCCGCATTTCGCGCGGTCGACAGGAAGTAGGGTGTCCCATTCGTCAAGGACGGGTCGTAGACTGAAACTTCGGATGGCATCGTCACGAACCGTCCCAGATCAGCCTTGTTTGGATCCTTGTGCTGGTATGAAACGCCGTTTTGATCGCTGTAGTCGTTGACCGTCATACCGCGCCGCCCCAGCGAGAAAGGCGACCCCCAGTACCCCGACGAGCCGTCCGTCGTACCCTTTTGAGCCCATTTCGTCCACATCCCGACGAAGAACACCTCCACGGACGTCGACCGGTTCGTGTAGGACAGGAGCGCAAGCGCCTGGGCGCCGTTGAACGCAAGCGCCCCCTTGCCGTCAATCCCGTATTTTGCGAACGTCGGCACATCCGGCAGCACATGGCTGTCGTCCTTCCACGTGAACGGCGCGAACGCGCCGCCCGCCGTGCCGAAGTTCGGAACGGACGCCACCGCCGCACCGTCGGCCGCCGAAAGACGCGAGGCGTCGAGCCAGACGTCCGCCGACGCCACGAGCGCCCCCACCGCCGACGACCGCGAGGCGAGCAGCGCCCCGTCGCGCAACTGGATTTTCGCGTTTGACGCCACGACCACGTTCGCCTCTGGCGCAAACCGCGCGTTCGGCCCCAGCGTCACCACGCCGTCCTGAACGTCCACCGTCCCCCGCGCCCCGCATCCCTTGAGCAGCACGAGTTCGCCACCACCCTTTTTCACCAAGTCCTCGGAGGAGCGCAGACCTGTCGCCTCCGCATTCTCGCCCGGCTGTAGATGCGCGTTCACCTCCAGAACGGCGCCGTCCCGCACGTCGAAGACGGTCGTGTACTCGGCATTTCCCAACAGCGTGTACGCCACGCTGTCGATGCGCGAGGGACGTCCATCGGGCGACGGATACGCCGTCACCGTGCCGTTGAACGAGAACGCGCCCCAGCGCATGGAGCGTTCAAGCGTATTTGTCACTTGCAACCCTCCCTGCATCCGCTGGTTGAAGAGCGTACCGCCTCGCAGCACGACATCCCCCAAAACAGTGTGCAGATCCGACTGCAGCACAGCGCCCGACAGAACTTCCAGGCAGACGGTTGGAAGATTGTGATGCTTACCGAACGTACTGCCGTCCGGCAGACGCAGACATCCGTCCGCGACAATCCAGTGCGCGTTGTCGGTCTGCGCCTTTGAATCGGTCAGCTGGCTGACGATGAACGTCCCCGCGCCCGCCTTCGTAAACGTCGCCCCGGCCGTGTAAAATGCATTCGAGTTCATCGTCACGCTCACGCCTGACGGTACGTCGATCGTCCCGGCGCCGTCGAGCGTGACCGTCCAGTACTGCGTCATGGACGTTTCGTAGCGAAGCGTCGCGCCGTCCGAAACCGTCGTCGGACCACCATCCATCATCGCGTACGTCTGTGACACGGCAACGCCGTCTCGTACGAACAGACCCGAAAACGCCCCCGCGCGGCTGGGCGGCAGAACGAGCGTGCCACCGCCCGTCTTGTAGAGATCGCCCTTCGACATACCCGCCGCCAGCTTGACGCTCTGTACGACGAGCGTCCGGCCATCCGGGACGAAAACCGTGTAATCATCTCCCGGCAGTTCCAGACAGGCGACCGTCGCCTCCGTCGAATCACCAACGTACACGATGCCGGCGGAATCCGCCGCCACGGCCGTTCCGGCCGGCACGTACACCGTCGCGTTCGGCCCGGCGGAAACCGTCGTACCCGCCGCCACCTGGCCGATTCGCGTGGTCCCCATTCCCTCCACGCGGAGGTTCGTGACACCGGACACAGACCCGATTTCCAGTTCGGACGTTCCCCAGGCGCCGATTGTCAGATTGTCATACGGCGTGGCAAACGCCAGTTCATCGATCTTCGTATTCACCGTCGCGTAAACCGCCACGAGATTCGGATAGGCCGTTCGCGCATCTGAAACGGAATCCGCCGTGAAATCCTCCAGCCCCAGCCGCGTACCGGCGGCGAACGTCGTCTGCCCGGGCAAGGACGACAAAGCCGGCACGGCGATCGCGCCCGCCGTGACATTCAACACGGCGGACGAAGACGGCGCGGCGGTGAAACGAAGCATCCCCTGTCCGCGCTTGTCAAGGCGCGTCAACGCAGCTGCATCCGCGACGGTGATGTCCGCGCCATTCGTGACGTCCACGTCGACGGCGCCCACCACAGTCACCGGACCCGTCCCGAGCGCGGAATACGCCAGCTTGTACGTGCCGCCGTTCAGTTCCGCGCCGCCCGTGAAACTGTTGCGCCCAAACAGGCGCAGTTCGCCGCCGCCAGAGACGATCAGACGATTCGGCACGCGGTCGGACACGGACGTATTCATGCCGTCGGACAAAACGGCGCGCACCTCCAGCGTCGCGCCCTGTTCGACCGTAAACGGCACGTTCGTGTAAATGTGGTTGAGATGGGCGTGGCCGGAGATACACGACACACGGGCGCTGGGATGGGCGACGACCCCGCCACGAAACGCCGTGCCACCCCACGTGGAGGTATCCCGGCCGCCCATGACTTGAGCCGTCCCGCCCGTCAATTCCAACGGGCCGATCGGGCTGTGACCGCCATCCTTCGTGTAGGTCGCCCCTTCGCGAACGTCGAGGACAAGGTTCGTCGTCGTCGAACGGTGGTTGCCGAACATATCCGTCCCATAGGTGTACAACGCGCCCTCTTCCACGATCCAGCGCGTTGGCGTTTTAACCGCACCAAGCGTTGTCATGTTGAACGTCCCCGCGCCCGTCTTCACAAACGTGCGACCAATCGTACCCGCGCCAAACGTCACACTCGATGCGGACACAGACGCCCCTGCCGCGACGGACACGACGCCCGTCGCGGACAGTCCGTCGCCGGCAATCGCATACGTTTTCAGCAATGTGCCGGACGCCGAAAACGCCACGCCGCCGCCGTTCTTCAAAACGACGTTCGTGACATCCGCGCCGAAATCGGCTTCCGTCGTCACGTTCGTGACAAGCCCGTCCAGCGTCAAAACGCCGTCCGAAATCTCCGCCGTCGCGCCCGCCGCGACGAACGGGGCACCCATCATGGCAGCGACCACGCCAACCGCAAGAGCACCCAACCGCGCGGTTTTCGTACGTCCGCGTCCAAACGATACGCCAACATTCAACCAGTCCATGCAACCTCCGAAATTGTTTTGGAGAAACGACTTCTCAGATGATGGCGGTCATTATATGATTTTTTTTCTCTCCCGTCAATGCGAAAAGCACCGTTCGCCGAGGGAATAAGACCAGCGGCCACGCCCCGATGCGAGGGCACACTCCATTTCCCGGAAGTCATTCTCGAATGGCGTCTCGTGGACGTCCGACGGCGAACGGCACGTTCGTCGTCGTCTCCGCGTCCGCGAACGAGACCGACGGCAGCGTCGCGCTGGACACAGCCGCGATACCGCCCAAATCGACCCCCGCCGACGGCGGAGGCGCGGCACACGCGAGCAGAAGCCCGAACGCCACCCCCACGTGAAAACGTTTTCTTTTCATTCCACCAATGCTCCATTCAGGCCGACGACATGGCAAAGCCGTTCATTTGAAGTACTCCCGCCACGTCGGACGTTTGGCGGGACGCCCGGTCTGGTAGCGTCCGTGCCACGCCTTCCACTTCCGCCACCATTCCAGACTGTGCCGATATACGTCCTCAGTCGTCCTGAGCGGCCGTCCGAAATACCCCTCCAGACGCGACCGCAGACGCGCAATCTCCTCCGGCGAGCACTCCCGTGCGGCGGACTCGTCGAAGGCACACTCCATCCGTTCAAGATGCCAGTAGATCCGGCGGTCGAGGTGTTCGAGATACCTTTCCGCCGTCCAATGCGGACCGAGAACATGGCCTTCCGCCGAAATGCCAACGGCCGTCTGCCGGGCGTGTTCGGCGCACAGCCACTCAATGAACACGATACGGAACTCCATGCGCTCCGAAAAAGACGCACCGCAACGCGCCGCAACGTCAAGATAGTCGTCAAGAAGGAATTCACGCCGAGCGAGCCTCTTGGGAAGGATGTTGTAGTTCGTTCCGCCCTGCTCACTGGAAAGAATCACGTTCCGAAGTCCTTCAAGACACTTGCCCCGCCCGCTTTCGTCCGACATCGAAACGATTCCATTTCTGATGTCATGACGAAGCCCCTTGGGCAGTTCCCCGTTCCGAATACCCCGGACGGCCATCTGAAACTCCCCGTCGAGCGGCGTCTCGCCCTTCTCCGCCGAACAGCCGGACAGGACGGCGGCTACAACCATGCAGTGGAAAAAAACTCTCATCCTCCATGCTCCTTCTCATTCGACCAGGTTTCCGTTGAGCCAGACGACGCCGTTCGTCGAACGTTCAACCCGCTGGTACAGCTTCCAGACGCCGACCGTGCCGTCCGGGTCGAGCGTGATCTCGTCCACGGTCTCCGACGCGAACGGTCGACAGAAGTTAACGTCCGACACCGCCTCAATTTCCTGCGGTCGCCATCCGAACGGATTGTTGACTCGGACACGGCCCGACGTCCACGCAAAGGCGGGGTCGTCCGTCAGCCTCCCGTCCGGCGCCAGCCGCGGGACCTCCGCGTGGTACGCCGCCGTGTCCAGCCCGAAAAAATTGTCCTCTTCGACGTCCAGCCACTCCCCCGCGCCCGCAAGCGACGTGTGCCCGAACATCCCGCCGAAGTAGGGGTTCTCGAAGTATCCCTCGGCGCGGTACAGGAGGCACGAGACCTCCCGCACCGAAATCCGCGCGAACGAGACGTGCGCGGGCATGACGAACAGGTTCAGAAGCATCCCGACGCCCCCCGCCCTTCCCGCGGGGAGGCCGTACGTCACGACGCTTCCGCGACCGACGCCGTGGGCGAGTTGAGCCTCCACGGCGTCTGGCTCGACGACCGACACGCGCGGCACGTAGACGGCGCCGCCGCACTCCGCCCGCAGGGGATTCCCGCAGGCCTCAAGAGGGCAGGTCCGCTGGAGGACGCCGGCGGCGGAACTCGCTGCCGCCTCGCCGCAGTTCCAGACAACGGGCGGACTCAACGGCGACTGCGCAAGGCCGACCTCCTCGCAGACGCCGAACGTGTGGCGGTTTGGGCAGTTGTACGCCCTGTCTGGCGGCGTGAGGACTTGCCGGACCTCCACCCGCACGACCGTCAGCGCGGCGCGGGACGCGAACGTCCGCCCCGTCCCGTTCTCGATGAACTCGCCGACGACCTCCACGTCGTTGGCGGCCGCGCTCTCCGCCCCCGCCTCGCAGAGGAATTCGGCCGAATACGTCTCGCCGGCGGCGAGTTCCAGCGACGGCGGCAGGGAGAGCGGGCCGCAGGCGACGGGCGCGAGCCGGTCAAGCCCCTTTACCGCCAGCGCCAGCCGACCGCCGGCCGGGCCGCCGCAGGCGGAGACCGACAGCGTCGTCCGCGTGGAGCGTCTCGGCCGCCAGACGCCCGGCGCGTCCATGTAGGACTCCTCGAAAACCACGGCGTCGCGCCCGAACG
>CAYZYQ010000105.1:0-7711 GCA_964482645.1 uncultured Lentisphaeraceae bacterium
CGTCTTCTTCTCGCCCGGCGCCAGCGTCAACGCGCCCTGCGGGCCGGCGACGTCCCAGTCGTCGTTCATCCAGACGGACAGACGCCCCGTCACGGGCTTGTCCGTCTTGTTCTCCACCGTGACCGGGAACGTACGCGGCGCACCGGCGGCGACTTCCGTCACGCCGAGCGGCCAGCTGAACGGACTGCCGGCGTTGCGTTCGAGTTTCTGGGGGAACGATTCGATTTCAACCTTGATGCCGTTCCGCTCTTCCACGGGCGGCAGATAGGCCACGGCCGTCGAAACGGCCGCCACGGCGGCAAACGTCAGCAGACACTTCCTGTAACGCGGATTTCCCGCATTCGCCTTTTCCCTTCGAGACGCCATCGTCATCGCATGGTTCCTTTCTCTCGCACGGCAAACGCCGCAAATTCAATCCGTATCAGTTGCTCGCGCCGCTGTTTGCCGTGATGCGAATGTCCCGCCAGACGGCGGCCTCGTTCATCCATCCTGTCGGCTCGTTGACGAGTTCGATCCCGACATTCTTCCCCGCCCAGGGTTCAAGCGAGAGGTCGAACGCGCGAAACACAACACGCGCATCGTTCGCCCCGCCGCCGATGATCGTCGCCAGAAGCGGACAGCCGTTCACGCGCACGACCAGACGGAAATTTCCGCGCGCGGCGTTCGCCACCTCGAAATGAAGCGTCGGATTCCCGGCGGGAACCGTCAGCGTACGCGACAGAACGACCGCTTCGCCCCGGCACGGCGGATGCGTGCGCACACAGGCGGCGACCGGCCCCTCCGCCGTGTGAAGTTCGCTGATAAACCCCGGCTGCATGTCCGGCGCGTTCTTCGACGTCTTCCAGCCGGGCGCAAGCGCGTCCAGCGCCTTCTGCACACGCACGGTCGGATCGGGGCTGTCCTGCCCTTCGACGCGCGGCAGACGGACGTCCTTCCGGATACGCGCCATTTCCGCTTCGGTGTAACGCGCATCCGTCGGCGCAGACGGATTCCAGGAGGGCGTCCACGCATCCGGCACGGGCGCCTTCACGGGAATGACGAAACGCTCGACGCCGTCGGCGCCCGTCTCCACGCGCCCGCCGTGACGCACGACCACCTGACGCGCGAGCTTCTCGCTCGCCGCGAAAAGGGACGGCAGGTTGTAGGCGGTGTGCGAGAAGGTACGCGCATAGTCCAGCTTTTCGACGTACTTGGCGGGCAGGGCCTTGAAGCCGCAGACCGTCATGAGAATGCCGCCGACGTTCGCGGGGTTGCAGTCCGAGTCCCAGCCGCACCGCATGGCGAGTTCCATCGACTTGTCGAGGTCGCCGTTGCCGTAGAGGAGGCCGAGAATGATGCACGCGCCGTTGAGCCGCACGTCGATGTCGCCGTTCGATCCCTTCAGCGCCGCGTTGTGCCGCTTCGAGTAGGCCGTGCGGATCTTCTGCCAGCACGCCGTCCAGTCCGCAGGGGCTTCGCGATGCCAGGCGCGGACGTTCCGCACCATCTGCGCGTAGTCGGACTGCGGCGGAATCGCCGCAAGCCCCGCGTCGAGCAGCCGCCCGACGTCGGACGTGAAGAACGCCTCCGCGTAGACGGCGCCGATGAACTGGCCCGCCCACACGCCGTCGCCGTAGTTCATCAGGCGGCCGAACAGGTTGCCGAGGCGAATCGCCTCCTGCGGGCAGCCGGGCGCGATGATGCCGGCGTAGTCGGCCTCGATCTGGTAGTCGATGTCGTTGGGGCAGCGGTTGAACGCCGGATGCGAGCAGTCCGGCGGCGCGATGCCCTGGCGCAGGTTGTTCCGCCCCGCGAGGTTCGCGCACCAGAGCGGATAACCCGAATTCGCGAAGTCGATGCCCGCCTGGCGGATGGAGACGTCAAGCCCATGGTCTTCCAAGGTCTTGAGAAACGTCATTTCCACGTAGAGGTCGTCGTTGCCGTAGGCCCACTTCAGCGGGAAGTCGCTCGTCCACTTCGGCACGTCCGCCGCCGGAATGATTTTGTCGTTCCAGCGGAATTCCGTCGGCTGTCCCCAGGAGACGCCGACCATCTGGCCGACCCACGCGCCCTTCATCTTGTCGCGATACGCCTCAAGCGTGAGCGTGCGCGTCGCCGCGTCGGCGCCGAACGCGACGGACAGGCGGGTCGCCACCGCCACGCCCGCCAAGGCGAACAGGGCGTACGTTCGTTTCGTCTGCTTCCGCATCGTCATGCCTACCTCTTCCTTGCGAACCATTTGCCGAAGCAATCAGCCCAGTTTCCAGCCGTTGTAGCGCTTGATGTCCGCCCGCGCGTTGATCGCCGCGTTGTCGGACGTCTCGGCGACGGGATCCCATTTCAGATTGGAGACGCCCGTCTTAGCGCAGGAGTTGGCCAGATGGGAAATCGTGATCGAGCGATGCCCCGTCTCGCAGGGGCAGGCCGGCTGGCGGTTTTCGTAGATCGCGTTGACGAAATCGCGCTCGTGACCACCGTTCGACTTGTAGAGATGGACGTCGTTCGGCTTGAGGTCGCGCTTCTCGTTCCACTTGCGCAGATGCTCCGGACGGTCGAGCTTGCCGCGTGTCACGAAGAGGTCACCCTTCGAGGCGTGGAACTTGAGGCCGCAGAACTTGGCGGAATCGCTGTCCATCACGTGTGCGCGGAAGCCGTCGGCGTAGACGAGGTCGAACGAGAACACGCACGGCCAGGAGAAGACTTCGGTGGCCGTCTTTTCAATGTCGCTCTTGAAGTTCTCGATGGCGACGGGGCCGCTCGTGTCTTTGTCGAGCGCCCACTGGAGGATGTCGATGTGGTGGGCGCCCCAGTCCGGCAGCGCGCCGTTGCCCGTGCGGTCGTTCCAGCGCCAGACCATCGGGCCGTGGATGCCGGAGATGAACGCATTGTTCTCCCAGTGGAGCGCCGGGCCCTGCCACATGTCCCATTCCTCGTCCGTCAGCTGGAACCAGGCCGGGCGCGGGCCGCGCGTCGCGTCACGCGGATAGCCGTTGCGGCGCGAATCGTTGTGCGGATAGCTCAGGCCGATCGTGACCTCGCGGCAGTCCCCCAGATAGCCGTTGCGGAAGAGTTCGGCCGCCACGCGGAATTCGCTCGAACTGCGCTGCTGCGAACCGACCTGGAACGTCACGCCCGTCTGCTTTGCGACTTCGCACATCCGGCGGCCTTCGGCGATGGACATCGTGAGCGGCTTCTGGCAATAGACGTGCTTGCCCGCCTTCATGGCGGCGATGCCGATGATCGCGTGCCAGTGGTCCGACGTTGAAATCAGCACGGCGTCGATCGTCGGGTCGGCAATGACTTCGCGCCAGTCCGCCACGGCGCGGCAGCCCGTCGTCTTGTAGCGGCCGTCGACGATTTTGCGGAACGGCTCGCGGCCGCAGTGGTGCTTCTTCTCCAGCGGAGCCTCGTAGCCGTAGCGGCCGCAGTCCTTCACGGGGTCGCACACGGCGACGATCTGGACGCGGGGGTCGGACAAAAAGCCGTGCATGTTGCCCTCGCCCATCACCCCGCAGCCGATGACGGCCAGCGTAATGCGGTCGGACGGTTTCGGGCGGCGCGGCTCGACACGGCCGATGTTAAACGCGGAACAACCGCTCAGCGCGAAAACCGAGGCGGACGTCAAAAAATCGCGACGCGAAAACTTCATCCTGCAATTCCTTTTACAATGTTAAAACATTGTAAACCAGTCTACACGATTCACCCCCGAATTGCAAGGCGGTTCTCAGCGTCGGAGGCGTTAGATCGTCCCGATCTTCATCCATCCAACTCCAGCCGATTCGCGCTCCGTAAAAAAGGCATGGTTTTCAAGGGCGGGTTTCACTTCCGCAGGGAGACGTCGCCGACTTCATCCGCCCACGTGGAAATCGTATACCAGGAATCGGTCGTAAAACCCGTGGCGCGAAGCGCTTTGGCCTGACGCAGTTCCTCAGGCGAATTGACACCGTAGACCCGCACCTCCACGCCCGCCGCGCGCAAGACATCCGCGTCCTCTGGTGTCAGCACATCCGGCGTACTGGCGCAACGCGGACAAAATAGGGCGACGTTCGCCGTCCGGCACTGGTCGACGTATTTTTTGATCTGGAATTTGCGCCCACTTGTCGGCCGTTTGAAATCAACGAGCCACATCGTCCGATACTTCGGATAACGCGCCTTGAAATCCTTGAGCGCATCATAACGAAATGACGAAACGACGATGTTTGTTTCCGAAAGCCCAGCGACTTTCACCTCTCGGTCAAATTCGTCCGCATAGGTGGGCGAATAACCTTTGATTTCAGCCTGGAAAACGGCCGTCTTCGGCACAACGGCCAGGACTTGAGAAAGAAGCGGAATCCGATAGGTCTTCTTAGACGGAAAATGTACACCCAAGTCGAGTCCAGCAACATCCGCCGGCGTGAGCTCACGAATCTTTCGGGTACAGCCCGTCAGCGCCTTCAAGACCTCTTCGGTGTGCAGACAAATCATCTGCCCGGCCTTCGTATGGTGGAAATCCGCCTCCACCCATGTCGCTCCCGCGTCGTAGGCGCGTTTAATGGCCTCGACCGTGTTCGGCGGAACGGTTTTGTCCAACATTCCACAGTGGACGACGAGTTGCATTTCCTGCGCCGCCCGCGCCGTCACCCCCAACATCATTCCCACCAACAAGACCCGAACGATTCTCCAACTCCGCATCTTCATCAAATGCTTACAACGCACTCCCCGGAAAAAACGTTCCGACGTCCTTCCCCATGAAAATGTCGGACAGAATGTGCGGTGCCGCCGCATGGGCGATGACGACATGCGCACCCGACTTAACCGCGTTCTGAACGGCTTTCAATTTTGAATCCATGCCGCCTTTCGAAAGCGACCCCTTTTCGCCGGCATGGACGAGCTTCAACACATCCCGCACCTTTCCGACAGACGAGACACGACGCCCCTCGGCGTCCAACACCCCATCAACCGTCGTCAAGAGGACGAGCGCGTCGGCCCGCACAAGTTTCACGATCAGCGACGACAACCAATCATTGTCGCCAAACGTCGACCCCTTGAGTTCTTCGTCGGCCACCACATCGTTTTCATTGATGACCGGCACGATACCGGCGCGGACGAGATGGTCGAGGGAACGACGGACATTCGCCGCATGGCGGCGTTCGCCCAAATCCGAATGCGTCAGCAACACCTGCCCAATCTTCACATCATGGGCGGCGAACAGGTGCTCATACTCCGAAATGAACCGAGCCTGGCCGACGGCCGCGCACATCTGGATGTCATTCACCAACGTAGGACGGGAAGTCAGCCCCAACGCCTCGACACCCGCCGCGACGGCACCGGACGAGACGAAGAGAACTTCCAATCCCGCTTTGCGGAGCGTACAGATCTGCGTCACCAGCCGACGGAGCGCCCGGTGATCCGGATGCCCCGTCTTTGTGGCAATCGAATGCGTTCCAACCTTGACCACAACGCGGCGCACGTCCTGCAAGGACGCCCGCTCCTTCGTCACCAACTGCCGCACAGAACTCATCGTCCCGCCTTCGTGGCGAAAAACCAGCCGACCGAAGTCGACCGGCTTCCCGCCACACCTCTCGCATCAGGCACCGAGCTGAAGACGCGCGAAACGCTTCACCGTAATCGGCGCACCGACCGTCTTGGACACGCCATCGAGGTACTTCTCGACCGTGATCTCGCCGTCCGCCACGTAGTCCTGCTTGATCAAGCAGATCTGCGTGCAGAACTTGGCGGCCATGCCCTTCTTGATACCGACGAGAGCCTGTTCGGGCGGAAGCTTGCCCTTCTGCTCCTTGAGCGCATTAAGCTTGATTTCGAGTTCGGCATCAATCTCGGCCTGCGGAACGTCCGCCGGCGCGAGGTAGCGCGGGCTGTTCGCCGCGATCTGGAGACAGATCATGTGCGCGGCTTCGGCAACTTCGGGCGCATCGGCCTTGTCACAGGCGAGTTCAACGAGCACGCCGATCTTACCGCCCATGTGGATGTAACCGGAGAGGACGCCCGCACCTTCGAGCACATAACGCTCGCTGCGGCGAATCTTCACATTCTCGCCCGTCTTCGTGAGGAGCATCTTGTAATCATCGTTCAACGTCTGCTCGATGTCCTTGCCTTCAAGCGCAACCTTGGCCGCGTCATCGACGAACTTGATGAACGCATCCGTCTTCGCCACGAAGTCCGTTTCGCAGTTGACTTCGGCAAGCGCCATCGCCTTGCCGTCGGCAGCCTTCGCGAGAGCGACGATGCCCTGCTTCGATTCCTTGTCGACGCGCTTGGCGGCCACGGCAAGCCCCTTCTCACGAAGGTACTTCACCGCTTCCTGCATATCCCCGTTCGTCGCCGTGAGCGCTTCCTTGCAGGCGCCCATGCCGGCGGCCGTCGCTTCACGGAGTTCCTTGATCTGAGCAATTGTAATAGCCATTCTAAAATTTCCTTTCTGGAGTTTCGGAGGAGGACGAGCCTCCCCCGAAACGTTCATACTTTCTGATCGAACGCCTTACGCCTGGGGCGCAGCTTCGACACCGGCGGCGGCCGCAGCGGCCTGGGCCTCGGCAACCTTCTCCTGACGCTGGGCGGCGAGCTTCGCCTTCGCCTCGGCTTCGGCGGCTTCCTTCGCCTTGCGGACGACCTGCTTCTGGTCGGCGCTCAACACGCCCACCTTCGGCGCGGCTTTCGCACGAGCGGCCTTGAGCGCGTCCGCGCCCTTGGCTTCGTCACGCGCCTTGCGTTCGGCGGCGGCCTTCTCCTTGCGCGCCTGACGCTCGGCTTTCTCCTGCGCTTCGCGTTCCTGACGCTCGGCATCGCGCTTCGCCTTCGCCTCGGCGGCCACGCGGGAGTATTCCTCGTTGGCGGCCTTGACGACCTTCACGAGACCGCCGACGATCAGCTCGATACCACGAACGGAATCGTCATTGCCCGGGATGACGTAGTCGATCGGATCCGGATTGGCGTTCGTATCCGTAATCGCCACCATCGGGATGTTGAGACGGGAAGCTTCCTTGACGGCATTCTGCTCGCGGAGGACGTCCACGATCACAATCGCGCCCGGATATTCGTTCATGCCGGCGATACCGGTGAGGTTCTTCTCAAGCTTGGCCAGCTCGCGACGGAGCATCGAAGCTTCCTGCTTGTGCTTGGAGAGTTCGCCGTTATTCGCCTTGGCGATCGCCTGGAGCTGCGCCATGCGCTTCACGCTGCCACGAATCGTCTGGGAGTTCGTGAGCGTGCCGCCGAGCCAACGCTCGGTCATGTAGAACTGGCCGCATTCTTCAGCGGCCTGCTTGACGATTTCCTGCGCCTGCTTCTTCGTGGCGACGAACAGGATCTTCTTACCGTCGAGAATCGTCTTGCGAAGGAACTCGGCCGCTTCGTCGATGAGCGTGACCGTCTGCGTGAGATCGATGATATGGATGCCGTTGCGCTTATCAAAGATGTAGGGTTTCATCTTCGGATTCCAGCGCTTCGTCTGGTGGCCGAAATGCAGACCAGCGTCAAACAAATCCTTGAGCGTCAGGCCAGTCGTGGCCGAGGTAGGCATATCCATCTTCTTCTTCAACCTTTCTTCTGTCCGTAAAATACGGGAACGCGAGACACGTCGTCTTCGTTTTCCCTGGTTAATCCGTTTTGACGCACGGCCTGGACGAGCCGCCGCGTCGTTCACTTCCGCACAGCGACGGCCACTCGGCCCTCCTGCGCTCGGAAAACAATGGGTAAGAGTTTATCAAATCGGAGACGGAAAGGCAAGGGTACG
>CAYZYQ010000106.1:0-7698 GCA_964482645.1 uncultured Lentisphaeraceae bacterium
CGGGCGTGCCCTGCAGCTTGCTCAGCCACATGCCCATCGGCCCGCCCTGCTCCGATCCGAGATTCGTGCCGTTGCCCGCCCAGAACGCGGGCCGTCCGTTCTTGAGCAGCAGGCCGTCGCGGATTTCGGCGCGGACGGGATCGATCGGCCGAACCGGCCCGTAGGGAATCGTCTTGGGAAGCCGCTCGACCGTGAACGCGAGCGGCGGGGGCGGCGGCGGAACGGGCTTGTCGGGCAGCGGCTCGACCACCATGTCGTCGAGTTCGATGGCGCGGGGCGTCTCGCCGCCCCACACGAGCCACTGGAGGCGAATGCGCGCGCCGGGTTTGCCCTTCACCTTTGGCGAAAGGTCGATGTCGCGCGTATAGGCCGCCCAGTCCGCGCCGCCCTTGATGTCGAGATATTCACCCAAGTCCCCGCCCGCGTCGTTCTTGACGCGCACGTACGCGCCGGGCTTGTCCGGAGACGGCAGCTCGTAGATGTAGGCGAACGACAGGTTCTCGCCGCGATGGCGGAACGAAATCCTCACGCGCCCCGCCGCGCCCAGGGGACAGCTCCGCAGCAGCTGCGTCGCGCCCGGCCCGCGATCCTTCTCCAGGCGCCCCACGCCGTTCGTCACATAGAAGCGTCCCGGCCCCTTGTCGAACGGTCCACCGCCCCAGCCCGCCACCGTGTCGAACGTCCCGTTGGATAGCAGATTCGTCGCACTTGTCGCACCCGCCGACATCCAGACCGCGCCCATCGCCACAGTCCAAGCCATCACCCATCGTTTCTGTTCCATATGACACTCAACTCCTTTCGCACAAATCCAATATCCGCGTCACACGAAGAGGTCACGGGCCGCGTCCAACGTGGGGCGACACACGCAAAGCGCGAGAATCTCCGGCGTCGGTTGCAGACGGTCGGGCACCAATACGGGACGGCAGCCGGCGGCGTGGGCGGCGCGAATACCCGTGAACGCATCTTCGAAAACGAGACACGCCGCCGGGTCGACACCTAGACGCGACGCGGCAAGCAGAAAAATGTCGGGCGCGGGTTTTCCGCGCGTCACGTCCTCGCCCGTCACCACGACATCGAACAAATCGGCCAGCCCAGACGCGGAGAGATTGTGTTCAACAAGCCGACGCACAGAACTCGAGGCCACCGCCGTCCGTACACCCCGCGCACGACAGAATGCAAGCAGTTCGCGGACGCCCGGTTTAAGCACGGGCGTACTGGCCATCTGCGCGTCCCACGCCCGGTTCAACGCCCGTTCGATAAACGCCGCCGCGTCGACCGACGGGAAGAAACGCTGGATGACGGCGGGCAGTTCGTTCCGCCCACAACCGCAACAGGCGTGGGGCAAGGCGTCGGGGACGTCCAACCCCAGTTCCGCGCCCGTCTGTCGCCAACTTCGCTCGAAGATGATCTCCGTGTCGAAGAGCAACCCGTCCTGGTCGAATATCGCACCGTGGATTTCCATTTCGTCCCGTCCGTCGCTCACTCGAAAAGCATCGCGCCCTGGTTGTAGTTCTGCGGCGGCTGGGGAACGCCCGTCCCAACGCCTTTGGACATCAAGCCTTTCAATGCGTCCAGGTGGCGTTCGTAGACTGTGCGCGGCAAACAGGCGTTGGCACGGCACACTTTCGCCGCCATGCCGACGACCTCGCCCATCATGCCCGTCGTGCGCATCACGCGCACCGTACCCAACGCCACGTGCGTGACGGAGATGTTGCGTCCCGCCATGAAGAGGTTGGACACGTTTCGCGAATAGAGGCAACGATAGGGGATCGGATAGGCATAGTGGCGGTTGTGCGTACAGATGGAACGGAACGGTTCGCCCGAATAGTGCTTCACGTTCTTCGGCATAGGATAATGGAGGTCGATCGCCCACGTCGTCTCGCACGTGCCGTCGGGATATGCCACGCGGTCGAAAACGTCCTGCTGCGTGAGCACATGGTCGCCCATCAGGCGACGGCTTTCGCGCTTGCCCGCCACGAACGCCACCCATTCGAGCGAACGGCGGGCGTAGTCGGCCTTCCGTGCGCTTTTGTTTTTGAGGAACGCCCAGTTTGAATAGACAACCAGCATCCCGTAGTCGCGAATGCGCTCGGCCTCGCGAATCTGATCACGCATCATGCCCGTCTCCCAGTCCCAGTCACCGCGTGTGCCGTATTCGCAATTACGTTCGTCAAACGCGATCATCCACGGGCACATCGGAAACGGGGTCGCGACGGCGTTCGTCCGCGTGTACCACTGGACGCTCGCGCCCATCGTCATTGTGTCGGCGACGTCCGGCGCCATTTCCTCGCCCGTCTCGCTTTTCGATTCGCGCCCCATGCGGAAATCAGCCCCCGCCATTGCGCCCAGATTCGCGTCGCCCGTGCAGTCCGCAAAAAGCGGCGCGGCAAAGACGGTCTCGCGTCCCGTCACCACGTCGCGCCCGACGACGGACGCGATTCGATCACCCGCTTTCGTACAACGGATGACCCGCGTGTTCAGGAAGAGGCGAATGTTTTTCTCCGCCGCCACCACGTCGAGCTTGCGACGGTCTTCATACTGCGCGGCAGGTTGCGCGTTGCCACCCTTCGCCGGCCCGATTTCGGCCACCACGTCGCCAAGACGCGGGTAGCGGCCGAGGTTCTGGTAGCCGCCTAGATGGACGCGCACCTCGCTCGAATTGCACCCGCCCAGCATGGGCCGATCCTGGACGAGCGCAACGGAAAGGCCCAACCGCGCCGCCGAAATTGCCGCACACGTGCCGGCCACGCCGCCGCCCACGACGACGAAATCGACGTCCACCCGTGCGGCCGGCGCCGGCTGTACGCGCAGACCTTCAAAAAACGCCGCATCGAGCGTCCCCGCCGGCGCGTCGCCCACAAGCGCCACGGCATCGCAACGGCCGTCGAATCCCGTCAAATCGTGGAGCGCCAACGTGGCCGTGCCGTTCGGCAGAACGACCGTCCCCGCCTCCTGCCACTGCCAGTCCGCCGATCCCGCACCGAGCGCCGCGCCGCCCGACACGGGACGGCCATCCACGCGAATCTGAAACGTCCCTGCCGCTTCGGGGCTCCAAGGTGCCGTCCAGTTGCGCGTTCGCGCGAACACACGGTACGTGCCGCCCGATACGGACACGGATGTCGTCGCGTCCGCCACAGGCGTTCCCAAACCATGCGCCAACAGATAGGACGAACCCATCTGGTCGAGATGCTGCGAGTCAACGACCCAGCCGCCGCTGTTGGTGAAACGTTCGGCTTCCACAAGCAGGTTCTCGCCGAATGCGGGAACGACCGTCCCCAACGCTAGAAAAAGGCCAACTGCCGTTTTTGCCCATCCGTGCCGCCAATTCATGCGTAACACATCCAAATCAATCCGCGTACAGTTTTTCATGCATCACAGTGTACGCAATTCGCTTTCCGATGTCAACGGACGACCGCAAATAATAATATCTAATGAGACGGCAAAAAAGAGGAAGGCCATGGGGACAGTCCGCTGTTAAAAACGAGTAAACCCCTGAGCAGAAACTAGGGTTCTGTTCAATTACAAGAACACCATCTCAGCACAGGGTCGAACGGAGTTCGTCTACCGTGCGGCAGAGTTTCACGACAGGCCAGAGACGCCTCCAGCGCGGTTGGTCGATCCAGTAGGCAATCAATTCCTTCATGCGTCCCAACACGGGTCGGTCGCCGCAGAGTTCGGCGCACGAACGGTCAATGTAATGCGCCAGGAGAGTTTCGATGTCGTCCCGGCGCCCCAAGTCGCGGATGAACGCCCGACCGACCATCACGCCCGCCAAATGCGGACACGCCGCCCGCAACCGTCCCACGGGCGTCGCCGCATCCGCCCAATCCGAAATCCGCGCATCGCCATTGTAGAGGACGGGCGCGGCGGCCATCTCCGCCACACGGGCGAACGCCGCCATGTCGGGCTCGCCGTCGTACATCTGCGCGGCCGTCCGCGCGTGTACGGTCAATGCCGCCAACGGATAGCGGTTGATGCGCGGCATGAGTCCCTCCAGTTCGTCCGTGCGTTCCAGGCCCAAACGGATTTTGAGCGAAAACCGCCCCGCCCCCAGTTCATCGCAACCGACGGCCAGCAGTTCCTCCAATACGTCGGGCGTCTTGAAAAGACCAGACCCGCGTCCGCGCCGCCGAATCATCGGAAACGGACAGCCCGCGTTCAGGTCCACGCGCGTGAATCCGCGATCTTTGAACGCCTTCAGTAGTTCACGCAACGGGTCGGGATGTTTCGTGATGACCTGCGGTACGACGGGAAAATCAGCGTTCGACGCCGATGGAAACGGCATCACGTCCGCCAACATTCGGTCGTTCACACGAATGCCGGGGTTGGCGGGAATGAACGGCGCGAACGCGCCGTGGAATCCCGCCGCGCGCAGCGGCGCGGCGAACGTCTCGCGAAATGCGCGGATCGTCACGCCCCGTAGCGGAGCAAGCCAGAACTGCGGGGCAGAAATCTCCGGCATCATCAAACCTTTCGTCCGACGAGACCGTTCGCCAGTTCCACCAGAACGTCCGTCGGCCCGGGCAAGCCCTGCACGGCCGCCACGGCGGCGGCGGTTTCCGCGCGCACACGCGCGGCCACGACATCGCGGGAGAAAATCGACAGGGACGAAAACGCGCCGTCGTCGCCGTCCAGCAAATCGTCCTCGTACTGGAACGCGCATCCCAAATGCGTCGCGTAACGGCGCAAACACGCGACGTCCGCCTCCGTCCCGCCGCCGGCCCAGGCGCCCATCGCGGCGGCGGCCACGAAGAGATCCGCCGTCTTGTGCGTGAAAACGAAATCCAGCCGCGCCTCGGCTGTTTCGGTTGTTCCGACGACATCCTCCACCTGTCCGCGCACGACGCCGACGCCATACGCGCCGAGTTCGGCGACAATCTGCGGCACGTTGCGCGGAGCGCGCGCGGCCGTCTGGAACGCCAGCGCCTGCAGGGCGTCGCCCGCGAGAGTTGCCGTCGCCACGCCGAACTTCGCCCAGACGCTCGGCTTGCCGCGTCGCGTCACGTCGTTGTCCATCGCCGGCAAATCGTCGTGGACGAGCGTGTAGGAATGGAGCAGCTCGATTGCACAGGCGGGGTAAATCGCGTCGGACGCCCGCCCGCCGACGGCTTCGGCGGCGGCCAGGCAGATCTGCGGACGCACCCGCTTGCCGCCCCCCTCGACCGCCCAGCGCATCGCCTGCGCAAGAACGGCAGGACGTGCGTCTGCGGATGGCAGGACGTCGTTCAAGGCGCGTTCGATCGTTTCGACGGGCGTCATTGCGCTCAGGCCGGCTTGTAGGAATCCTTCAGGGAGACCGTACGGTTGAACACGGGCGCGTCCGGCTTCGAATCGACGGAATCGGCCACGAAGTAGCCCGTGCGCTCGAACTGGAAGTGGTCGCCGGCCGTCGCCGCCGCAAGGGCGGGTTCAACGTAGGCGGAGACCGTCTTGAGCGAATCGGCGTTCAGGTACTTGAGAAAACCGTCCGTACCGTCGCGCAACGGATCGGGCACCGTGAAGAGGCGGTCGTAGAGGCGCACTTCGGCGGGCTTGCCCGTCGCGCAGTCGACCCAGTGGATCGTCCCCTTCACTTTGTGGCCGTCGGAGGCATTGCCGCCCCAGCTGCCCTCATCCCACGTGCAGTGGATTTCGACGATGCGCCCCTCGCAGTCCTTTTCGACGGAAACGCACGTGACGATGCAGGCGCCGCGCAGACGCACCTCCTTGCCGGGGGCAAGGCGGAAGAACTTCTTTTCGGGCACTTCCATGAAGTCCGCCCGGTCGATCCACACCGCGCCGGAGAACGGAATCTTGCGCACTCCCGCCGATTCGTCGAGCGGGTTGTTCGCGGCTTCGACGTCCTTCACGCAGGCAGGCATCCAGTTGTCGATCACGAGCTTGACGGGATCCAGCACGGCCATGCGGCGCGTGGCCGTCTTGTTCAACTCTTCGCGGACACACCATTCCAATAGCGCGGGATCGGATTCGGATTCGACCTTCGTCACGCCCACGCGGTCGCAGAACTCGCGGATGGCGGACGGCGGATAGCCGCGCCGACGCATGGCGCAGACCGTCGGCATCCGCGGATCGTCCCAGCCGGAGACGTGCTTCTCCGTCACCAGCTGGAGAAGGAGACGCTTGGACATGACCGTCCACGTAATGTTCAGACGCGCGAACTCGCGCTGCTGCGTCCGGATCTTCACGCCGTTGCGCACGGGGAGAAGCCCCATTTCGTCAAGGCGGTCCACCACCCAGTCGTAGAGCGGACGGTGGACTTCAAATTCCAGCGTGCACATCGAGTGCGTGACGCCTTCCAGCGCATCCTCGATCGGATGGGCGAAGTCGTACATCGGATAGACGCACCACTTGTCGCCAAGGTGGTAGTGCGAGACGTGGCGGATGCGGTAGAGCACGGGGTCGCGGAAATGGATGTTGGGCGACGCCATGTCGATCTTCGCGCGCAGACACCACGCACCGTCGGCATACTTGCCGTCGCGCATTTCGTGGAAGATCTGAAGATTGCGCTCGGGCGACGTGTCGCGGGAGGGCGACGGCCGCCCCGGACGTTCGGGAACGCCCCGGTATTCCCGCCATTCATCCTGCGTAAGATTGCAGCAGTAGGCCTGCCCGGCTTTGATCAGGTTCTCGGCGATTTCGTACATCTTGTCGAACAGGTTCGACGCATTGTAGAAACCGGGTTCGCCCGAATCGCCCGGTCCCGACCAGTGGAAGCCCAGCCACTCGATGTCGTTCTTGATGTTCTGGGCATACTCATCCGACTCCTTCGTCGGATTCGTGTCGTCAAGGCGCAGATGGCATTCGCCGCCGAAGAGCTTCGCCATGCCGAAGTCCACGCAGACGGCCTTCGCATGACCGATGTGGATGTATCCGTTCGGCTCTGGCGGAAAGCGCGTAACCACTGTGCCACCCGTGCGGCCCGCCACAACATCCTCCTCGATCCACTGGCGAAGGAAATGCCGACTTGTATCCGATTCCTTGTTCTCTTCCATGTCCTGACCTCGTAAAAGAAAAGCCCCGGAAAACCCAGGGCTCGCGGATGCCTCGACCCGTCTTGAATGCCACGCCCGCTTCGAACGGGCGGCAGAACGATTACCAACAGAAGTTGACAATCGGCAGACAGAAACAAGCGCTGTTGTTCTCAATGAAATTCAGCAGGCCGACCTGAAGCCCGTCCAACGTCCCCGCATAGTTAACGACGCCCAGCTGGAGGCCCTCGAACGACGCGGCCGTATTGCAAACACCCGCCTGGAAACCGATCCCGTTTCCGTCCACGTCATTCCACAGCGCGACCTGCGCGCCGGCGAAATCACTCTCGACCGCATTGACCAAACCGACCTGCACACCGGCCAGATCCGTACCGACGGAACTCCACGCGGCGACCTGCAGACCGTTCACGCGCTCGCGCACACGCCCGACCAGACCGACGTCCAGACCGTTCAGGTTCTGGCATTCACCGTACAGAACGTTCATACGCAGACCATTCACCGACGTCGTAGCCACGGGAATCTGCCCCGGCGAAAACACCGTCAACATCACATAGCCTTCCGTACTGGCCTGGGCCGCAACAGCTCCGCAGAGCAGCAACAACATCGTCATCAGTTTTTTCATGTGGTCTCCACTTTTATTGTGTTGAAATGAACAGTAAGATTATAGTCTTAATGGGACGAAAATGGAAGTACGATTTCACGGAAAGTT
>CAYZYQ010000107.1:0-7638 GCA_964482645.1 uncultured Lentisphaeraceae bacterium
GCCGTGTTGACGGAGACGGTGTGGGCGCTGGCCCACCAGAAGTCACCCGTCATTCCCGATGAAATCGTCGTGCTGACGACCCAGACGGGACGTCAGAAACTGGTGCGCGAAGTGATGACGGGCGAATCGTCCGTCTGGTCGCGTCTCGTCGCCGCGTTGAAGGCGGCGAAACGCAAGGTGGACGGAAAGCTCGCGTTTGGCGAAACGTCGATTCGCGTCTTCCCCGATGCGCGGCGCAATCCGCTGGCCGATCTGCGTTCGGGCGAAGACAATCTCCGGGCGGCGGACTTCATGCTCGCGCAGTTGCGCCAGTACACCGAAAGCCCCGACACCGTGGTGCTGGCGTCCATCGCGGGTGGACGCAAGACGATGAGCGCACTGCTGCTGTCCTGCATGTCGCTGTTGGGTCGCGCGGACGACAAGGTCTACCACGTCCTCCTCCCGCCCGAATTCGAGGGGCGGCTCGATCCGCCGTTCTTTTTCCCGGAGAAGGGCGCGGTTCATCGTTCGTTCGCCGAGCCGTCCTGCGAGCTTCGCGCCGAAAAGGCGAAGGTCGAACTCTTCAAAGTGCCGTACGTCCGAATGCGCGGATGGTACCAGGAGAAGTTCAAGACGATTCCGCCGTCCTACGAAACGCTCGTCTCGAAAGTCCAGGGAATCGCGCCGGCGGCCGTCGTGCCACCCGACATGGAGATTGACGCATTGAAGGGCGCGTTTGTGCTGAACGGCCGAGCCGTACCGTTGAGCCGTCCGTGCTTCGCAGTGCTGCTCTTCCTCGCCGCGGGGCATGAGGTGAAGGGGCTTTACGATAAACTCTGTGCGTTCCATAAGGTGCGGTGCGGGGCGGACTGCGACTGGCTGGCGTCCTTCCGGGAAGAGCAAGGTCGTTTTTGGGTCAGAGAGGTCAGAAATAGAGATGACGATGATCAGAAGAGCGAGGATGATCTGCCGAAGGTGATGTCCGAACTGCGCAAGAAATTGGTTGCGGCGGGATTTGCAGACGCGGAGAGTCTGGTGCCGAAGCGCGGTCGCGCCGTGACGTTTCCGATCAACCGCATCCGCTGGCCCGATCGCAAACGCTTTGCGGACATCTGCGGATATCCGCTTTGGACGGTGGGCGAGTGAAATGGAGTATCCTATGCGGCGTCATGGAGAAGATTCTGATAGGAAACTCGTTCCCGCTTTCCCTGGTGCGCCACGGCGACGTGCGGATGTCGTGTCGTCCGCTTTCGGAACTGCGGACGGCGCTGAAAGGACGTGCGATTGTGTCGTTCTGGGGACACGAGAACACGCGGCGCATTGCCGAGCGTCTGCTGGGCGTTTCGCTGAAGCCGTCCGTGGCGCGTCCCGCGCTGCGCCTTGCCGCAGACGGGCGGCCCATGCTCGACGGCGAGACGTTCGGCACGTGCTGGGTGCTCTCGCCAGACTACAGGGACGGGGAGCGTCCGCAGATTGGACAGGAGGTTGCGCCGGAGCAGATTTCCGGCTGGCAGGTCGTCCGCATTTCATGGGAGCAGACCTGATCGGCATTCACGTCATTTAACATCAAGAGGACACCATGGACAATCAACACTTGCTTCTTTTCCAGATTGGCCCTGTGCAGGAGTTCATCGCACAGGCCGCCACACCCGAAGACCTTTGGGCAGGGTCGTATCTGCTTTCGACCCTCGTCAAGGCCGGACTCGACGTCGTGTCCGACGTGCGAAACGCCGCCATCTTTCCGAATCTGTCGGATGAAAAGATCGAAGAAGCGTTGACGCGAAACATTCCAACGTTGCCGAACCGCTTTCTCGTGCGTGTGAAGGGGCTTGAGGAGGGCAAGGAAATCGCCCACAAGGCGGCTGACGCCGTTCGTGCGAAACTGCTGGCATATGATCGGCCGGAAATCCCCGGCTTCCGTCGCCAGCTCGAACAGTTCCTTTCGGTCACCTGGGTCGTCTGTGCGGAGACGGGCAACATGGGCGACGACTACAAGAGATTGTCCGCCCAGCTCGCCGCCCGCCGCAACGTCCGTGACTTTGCGGCATGGACGGAAGACGCGGCCGTTGTACACGCGCCGAAGGACTTTCTCTCCGGCAAGGAGGCGGCGCTTCGGAATCGGCGCGGGGCGCTGAATCTCGTGAAGCAGTCCCTCGTGAAGGAACGAGCCTACTCGGCGGGCGTGAAGGTTGTGGCGAAAAGCGCACAACCGTACTACGCCGTCATCGCGTTTGACGGCGACCGCATGGGCGTGAAGTTGTCGGGGTTCACGAAGCTAGAAGAGCATCGCACGTTTAGCGGCGCATTGGCCGCGTTCGCGCTGTGCGTTGAGAACGCGATTGACGAAGCGTCGAATGAGCAGGGCACGCTCGTCTACGCGGGCGGCGACGACGTGTTGGCCGTTGTGCCCGCAACATGTGCGCTCGAATGCGCGAAAGTGTTGCGCAGGAAGTTCAGCGAAATCGTCGGACCGGACATGACCGCCTCATCTGGCATTGCCATCGGACACGTCAAGGAGCCATTTCAGGATCTCGTCAAGGCCGCGCAGATGGCCGAGCACCGCGCCAAGAACACCTATGGCCGCAACGCCGTTACCGTCACGGCGCTCAAGCGTTCGGGCGAAACGCTGGAATGGGGTTTCCGCTGGGGCGATGATCTGGAAAAGACGGTCGCATTTGTGCTGTTCAAGAAGATCCGCGAATTGACGGGTGGCGTGGCAAAACACGATGCCCCAGATGCGCCGCTGTCCGGTCGATTTCCCTACAAGCTAGCCGCATTGCTCCGCCCGTATGCGCTGACGAAGCGCGTGGACGAGGAACTGCCAAAGAAGAATGAGCAGTCCAAGGAGAATGCCGTTGTCACGATGAAGGACGTTGTCTTGGCGGAGTTCAATCACGCCTGGGAGCAGTCGCGTGGCAATAGCGGTCTTGCCGTTCCAAGCGAAGTGGAAGCGTATTTGGACGAGACTTTCGGAAAGGGGGCGTCCGAGGATTCGACCAAGGAGGATTCACCCAAAGGACGGCCCGAAGATTTTCTGAACCTGTTTCTGTGCGAGACGTTTATCGACCGTTCGAGAGAGGAGAGAGACTGACATATGAGCTTGAAGAAATACACGCTGACGTCGCGCGATCTGCTGTTCTTCCGCGACGGACGTCCCATCGACCGTGTGAAGGACGACAAGACCGACATCGCCGTCGTGGGGCATGGCGCGAATTGGCCGCGTCCCGACCATCTGTACAACGCCGTCATGCACGCATTGCTGGAAGACCGCATGGCGGGCAGGAAAGCGTTTGGCCGCTTCCCCGATTTGAAGGTGTCGGGCCCGTTCCCCTACAAGGGCGATGGATGCAAGGACAGTGGACTTTATCTGCCGCGTCCGCTCGACTGGAAGATGCACGTCGAGAAATTCGCGAACACGGATCTGAACGAATGCGGGCTTGCGCGTCCGTCGGACGATTTTGCGCTGTATGGATTCCTTGATGACAAGGAAGGCAAGAAGGACTATCCCGCCTGGATTCCGTACGCCGAGTACAAGGCTTATCTTGATGCGACGACGCGGGGTGAACGCGATGCCCTGCCGTGGGATTGCGACGAAACGTCCGATACGCAGCCCCGTCCGCAGTTGTTCAAAGTGGAAATCCGCACGGGGACGACGCTCGACCCGAGGACGGGCGCTTCCACTCGGACGGAGGGCGTGGCGAGCGGACAGTACCGGGCCGAGTATCTGCGCCTTGTGTCGGGCGTTTCCCTGACGTGCGAAATCGACACGGGCGCGGCGGGTAAGCCTGTTCCGACCGATTTCATCATGGGCGGACAAGGCGGCATCGTCCACGTTGCCGGGTCGACGGAGGGTGCGTGGTTAGACGGTCTTTTCCCGCGCCCGTCCATCCCGGACGGCGATGGCCCATTCCTCGTACGCTGGACGCTTTTGGCGCCCGCCTACTTCGCGAATACCGGCTGGCTGCCGGGATGGTGCCGGGACACGCGCAAGACGGCCGAACGTCGACCCGACGGCGATGTCATGTTGAAGGGCGACGATGGTGTTTGCCTGTGCGAGAAGGGCGTTCGCCTCGTCGGCGCCTGCACGGGCAAGCCGATCGTGTTTTCGGGATGGGACGGACAGAACGGCGTCAAGCCAACGCGCCTGGCCGTGCCGGCGGGTAGCGTGTACCTGTTCCGTTGCCCCGATCGGACGGCGGCGACGGGGCTGATCGCGAAACTCCATCTCACGCGGCAGTCGGACTTCGGCTCACAGGGATTCGGAATGGGCGTGTGCTCATTTGTATCGGAGAAATGCAGGTAAACGAGATGCGCGACAACGCATAGACACTTTTAACAGACCATTCAAAAGGAACAATGAAATGACAACGAAACTCCTGACCATCTTCACCCGTACGCCGCTTCACGTGGGTTGCGGCTCATCCGTCGGCGCGGTCGACCAGCCGGTCGTGCGCGAACGCCACACGCGCTTCCCCGTCATCCCCGGCAGCGCCATCAAAGGCGTCCTAGCTGATTTGTGGAATGAAACCGTCGTCGATTCTACGGATGTCAATGGAAAGAAGACGAAGATTGTCCGTTCGAAGGAAGGTTGCGACCTCTTCGGAAACGACGACACGAAGAATCCGTCGGCGGGTAAACTGCTTGTTGGCGAAGGAAAACTTTTCGCTTTTCCTGTCCGCTCGGCGA
This sequence comes from uncultured Lentisphaeraceae bacterium, assembly GCA_964482645.1. Lineage (GTDB taxonomy): Bacteria > Verrucomicrobiota > Kiritimatiellia > RFP12 > UBA1067 > RUG572. The sequence continues at coordinate 4,666 of CAYZYQ010000107.1, forward strand.
AGGGCGCGTTCGCGTGGATGACGTGTCCGTGCGTCCTCAACCGCTTCACGCGCGACACGGGCGTGAAGTTTGCCATTCCGTCATTCAAAGACAAAGACACGACATCCGCCGTTGTTGGGTCTGAAAATAGTATCTGTTTTGCGGACAAGAACAAAGTCATTTTTGAGGAGTATCCGCTGACGGCCTCTCTGACGCTGGATGCCGCGCTCGTCGATGCGTTCAAGAGTCTTTCGGACGATCCCGTGTGGCAGAGTGAAATCGTCACGCATCTCGCCGTCGTGTCCGACGAACTTTTCCAGTACTTTGCCGAGAACGCCTGCGAGATCGCGCAGCACAACCGAATCGACGATGTAACGGGCGTTGTTGCGGATGGTGCGCTTTTCAGCCAGGAGAACGTGCCGAGCGAAACACTCTTCTACAGCGTGATGAATGCGCAGGAGACCGATCCGCTTGCGAAGTTGGAAAGAAAACTCGGAGAAGAGAAGAATCTTCTCCAGATTGGCGCGGACATCACGACGGGTCTTGGCTGGTGCACGGTCGCTATGAAGGAGGTGAAGTGATGGGAAACATCGTGATGAAGGTTTCGTGCGAAAATTCCGGGCTTCGCAATCTCGAACAGCTCCGCGCCCAGCACGCTTACGCATGGCGTGATAAGATTTGCACAGGCAAAGAGGGTGGACGCGCCGTCGCGAAGAAAGTGCCGGCGATGATTATCTCCAACGGATTCCTTGGTGCGCTTGCATTTGCGATTGAAGATAACGGCGGGCCTTTGACGGTCTTCAAGGCCATCATCAACTATCTGCATGAGGCGAAGGTCGACTGCGGCATTACCGCCACCGAGCCGGACAAATTTATGGACGAGCTTTGTGCGGCGAATGCGGATACGCTTCGTGCAATCACCTCCGAGGCAATGGCGTACCTGAATTATCTGCGGCGGTTTGCGAAGCCGGGAAAGGATGATGCCAATGGCAACGACAGAAAATAGCCGGCCTCGATTGACGGCCTTGGATGAGGTGCGCGACCTGTTGGGCGGAGACAAATTCCCGAAGTGTGAATCGCGGTCTCTGCGATTGGAGAAGTTCGTCCGCATCGGCGGGAACACCAAGAAAGAGGAGATCGATGCGGTCGTGGCGTGTCAGCCAAAGTCGGCGCGTCCAATGCCGCTGCCAGCGGGAGCGGTTCAGTTCCCAGCCTCTCTGAAGAGCCGCCTGATCGTAAACCAGGCGGGTGGCATTCTGGAGAACGCGGGCCTATGCCTTCATCCGCATTTCGGCTATCCGTACATTCCCGGCAGTGCCGTGAAGGGCGTTGCCCGTCATGCGGCGTGGTGCGAGTGGCAGGACGAAGCCGATTCCGAGAAGAAAGCCGATATCGCCCGCCGCATCGCGCGCGTCTTCGGCTTCCCGACGGGCGACGATGGGCTTGATAAGTACTTGAAGGAACTTGAAGGCGAAGAAAAACGCTGCGGTGGTTGTGTGTCGTTCTTTGCGGCGGAGCCGAAGGACGGCAAGGCCCCGCTCGTCACGGACATCGTGAACTGCCACCATTCGAAGTACTACGCTGGATTGCAGCCCGACGCAACGGACGATGAAGGACCGATTCCGCTACCCTTCCCGGCAGTTGAGAAGGGTGCGACATTCGTGTTTACACTTGTACCATTGCGTGATGCGGACGAAAAGGAGGTGCAATTTGCCAAAGACTGTCTCGTCAAGGCATTGACAATAAACGGTGTCGGTGCCAAAACCTCGGCGGGCTATGGTTGGTTTGAATATGAAGATTTGTCGGTAGCCCAGCTGGATGAAGACTTGCTCAACCAATGGAAAGAAAAGTATCCGTCTGCGACAAAGCAGCGAAAGAATTTCTATAGTGATGAGAAGCTTGAGGAAATAGATGCTCGTCCGGCTATTTTTAAGCGCACGGTTCTTGAGTTCTATTTGCAGACAGAATGGTGGTGTAAAGAAAAGAGAAATGCAGGGTCGAAGATTACTTCCCTGGTAACTGAACTGGCGTCAAAATTCGGCTTGGAGGATAGACTCACATGAAGGAAAAATCTTATCTTTTGGAATTCATCACACCCGCGTTTCTGGCAGGTGCGGATCAGGGCTGTGCCGAACTGCGGGCGCCGTCTGTGCGTGGTGCACTCCGCTGGTGGTTTCGTGCCTTGGGTGGGACGCGGGAAGAGGAGGCGGAGGTTTTCGGCGGTGTACATGGTGGCGCGAAGCGAAGTAAGGTGATTATACGTGTAGAGATTGACAGAAAAGGTGAAGCGTGGACGCCGCCTCAAATTGCCGTTGGCGATGCTGCGGCCTATGTATGGCATTTCGCAAGGGAATCGTCGGAGAAGAGTCGATGGTCGTCCGATGGGGTGTTGTCGCCCGGAACGAAATGGAAATTGATTGTTCTCTGGCAAGGCGAGAGCACGGATGCTGCACGTAAAAAATTCGATAACGCCTTGAAGTGCTTTCTTGTTCTTGGGTCTTTAGGGCTTCGCGTGACAAGAGGATTGGGGGCGTTCGTCTTGAAAGATGCATCTTGCACATTTGAAGATGTTCGAAAGATTTTGATAGGGGCTAATTTTTCCATTGAGGTGAAGAATACGTCGCAAAGGACATTTGCAAGTACGATAGGGTCGTTGGTTAAAGGTACGCGCAAGGAGTATGGTTGGCGCAACGACTGCAAGAATAAATCGTACACCCCTTCACCGATGGGAACTCCTTCGCCGAGACAAACGAGCGCCATCCATTTCAGGCCAATCGCTCTGGATAGCGGGGTATGGCAGTTGGTTGTCTTCTCCCCGCCATATGAGCGCGTTTTGGGGGAGGAGTCACGTAGGGACAAAAGAAAGATTGTCGGCGTCCAGCCTTCGGCGTTGGTTGCCGCAGAATTTGGCGCGAGACGGTTCTAACCCATGCACCTTCGCTTCGCACATCACGGCCGGCAGTTCTTCTTCCTCACGATTTGCGTGGAAGGGCG